>NZ_JBIVMY010000035.1:0-58069 GCF_044753325.1 Pseudomonas sp. NPDC088414
CCCGGAATATGCTGAAATGGGTCTGCGTAGCCAGGTTTCCGGCTCCATCGACCTCAACCTTGAAGAACTGATCGATCGCAAGATCTATCGTTTCGTCGGCCACGCAGCGGCTTACGCCTACCTGGCCATGAAAGACGCCATCACTGACTCCGGCCTGACCGAAGAGCAAGTGTCCAACCCGCGTACCGGCCTGATCGCCGGCTCCGGCGGCGCGTCGACCCTGAACCAGATGGAAGCGCTGGACATCCTGCGCGAGAAAGGCGTGAAACGCGTTGGCCCATACCGTGTAACGCGGACCATGAGCAGCACCGTTTCCGCGTGCCTGGCCACGCCGTTCAAGATCAAGGGCCTGAACTACTCCATCGCTTCTGCCTGCGCCACCAGTGCTCACTGCATCGGTACCGCCATGGAACAGATCCAGATGGGCAAGCAGGACATCGTCTTCGCCGGTGGCGGTGAAGAAGAGCACTGGAGCCAGTCGTTCCTGTTCGACGCGATGGGCGCCCTGTCCAGCAAGCGTAACGACACCCCGGAACAAGCTTCCCGCGCCTACGACGCCGACCGTGACGGTTTCGTCATTGCCGGTGGTGGCGGCATGGTCGTGGTTGAAGAGCTGGAACACGCGCTGGCCCGTGGCGCCAAGATCTACGCCGAAATCGTTGGCTACGGCGCAACGTCCGACGGCTACGACATGGTTGCCCCAAGTGGCGAAGGCGCGATCCGCTGCATGCAGATGGCAATGTCCACCGTCGACACCCCGATCGACTACCTGAACACCCACGGCACCTCGACTCCGGTCGGCGACGTTGCGGAAATGAAAGGTGTGCGTGAAGTGTTCGGCGACAAGGCGCCAGCGATCAGCTCGACCAAGAGCCTGTCCGGTCACTCCCTGGGCGCCGCCGGCGTTCACGAAGCGATCTACTGCATGCTGATGATGGAAGGCAACTTCATCGCCGGTTCCGCCAACATCGACGAACTGGACCCTGAAGTGGCCGATCTGCCGGTGCTGACCAAGACCCGCGAGAACGCCACCATCAACACCGTGATGAGCAACAGCTTCGGCTTCGGCGGCACCAACGCCACGCTGGTGCTGAAGCGCTGGGAAGGCAAGTAATTCCCCCCGCTTGAGCCACACACAAAAACGCCCCGACTGGTTCGGGGCGTTTTTTTTGGCCTGGAGAAATTACCGAGAAACGCATTACCCCTGTAGGAGCTGCCGAAGGCTCGGGCCGCGATCGGACGATCTTTTGACTTCGATTTTAAAAAAACAAGATCAAAAGATCGCAGCCTGCGGCAGCTCCTACATAGGGTTGCGTCGGGTTGAAAATGAAACTTCTGTCATGAAACTTTGCCCCCTGCGACCGAATGTCGCGGATTCAGCGGCCTGCAGCACTGTTGCAAAAACCGCAACAACACCTTGCGCAAATCAAGCGTTTACTTAGCAAGCTAACAAATCATATAAAAGAGTCCTGCACACGCCTTGCTGCAGATAACTTGAGATTTGGAGCTAGCAGATGACTGTAAAAGTAACTGAACGCGACGATTCACACATGTCCCATGAAGGCGTAGCCGCCGGCGTACGGATCTGGGATGTGCATCAACAAGACTTGCTGGTCGGCATGTTCCACAACGAGATCGACGCCCACAACTACAAGGCCGAACTGGAACTGCAGGAACAGCAACGGGATCTGAAATCCGCTTAGGCGAATATTGAACCTGTGGCGAGGGAGCTTGCTCCCGCTGGGGGCGCGGAGCGGTCGTGTTCTTTAACTCAAGAGCAGGGGCCTGCTACGCAGTCCAGCGGGAGCAAGCTCCCTCGCCACAGTTGCAAGCTCCCTCGCCACAGTTTGGGTTGTTACAGCTTTATCGGTTTACCACATCAGATCATCCGGGATCTGGTAGGCCGCGTACGGATCGTCCTCGGCATTGACCTCTTCGGTCTGTACGTTGAGCTGGACGATGCGCTGCGGGTCGCGCTCCTGGATCTTCAGGGCCGCTTCACGGGGGATCACTTCGTAGCCGCCGGCATGGTGCACGATCGCCAGTGAACCGCTGCTGAGCTTGTTGCGCATCAGCGTGTTGACCGAGATGCGCTTGACCTTCTTGTCGTCGACGAAGTTGTAATAGTCCTCGGTGGTCAGCTTCGGCAGACGCGAGACTTCGATCAGCTGCTTGACCTGCGCGGCACGGGCCTTGGCCTCGGCTTTCTCCTGCTGCTGGCGGTTCAGTTCCTGGTCGCGCTTGACCTTCTCGGCCATGGCTTCCTGAGCGGCGCGCTGCTGCGAATCATCCAGCTCGGCCTGCCCCTTGTGGGCCAGACGCTGTTGCTTCTGCTTGTCTTTGCTGACCTGCTTGGCCTGCTTTTGGTTGACCAGGCCTGCTTTGAGCAACTGGTCGCGAAGGGAAAGGCTCATTAATGCTTACTCACTTGGGCAACGGCTCAGCCGCAGCTGGGCAAATTCTTTTCCTGACGTTTGGCTTCACCCCACAGGGCGTCCAACTCTTCGAGGGTGCAATCTTCCATGGGACGACGGGTGTCGCGCAATGCCTGTTCGATAAAACGGAAACGTCTTTCAAACTTGGCGTTGGCGCCACGTAGCGCGGTTTCCGGATCGACCTTCAGGTGCCGGGCCAGATTGACCACGGAAAACAGCAGGTCGCCGATCTCGTCAGCCACCGCCTCTGCATCGTTTTCGGACATGGCTTCGAGCACTTCATCGAGCTCTTCACGCACCTTGTCCAACACCGGCAACGCATCCGGCCAGTCGAACCCGACCTGCCCGGCACGCTTTTGCAACTTCGCCGAACGCGACAGTGCCGGCAACGCGGCCGGTACGTCATCGAGCAGTGACAGCTGCTCGGGCGCGGCGGATTTCTCGGCGCGTTCTTCGGCCTTGATCTCTTCCCAGCGCTGCTTGACCTGCTCTTCGCTCAGGCGCGGCACATCCAGCGGCGCATACAGATCGCCGGTGGGAAACACATGCGGATGACGGCGGATCAGTTTGCGGGTGATGCTGTCGATCACTCCGGCGAATTCGAAGCGCCCTTCTTCCTTGGCCAACTGGCTGTAATAGACCACCTGAAACAGCAGATCACCCAGCTCGCCCTGCAAGTGATCGAAGTCGCCGCGCTCGATGGCATCAGCCACTTCGTAGGCTTCTTCGAGGGTGTGCGGGACGATGGTCGCGTAGGTTTGCTTGATGTCCCACGGGCAACCGTACTGCGGGTCGCGCAGACGGTTCATCAGGTGGAGCAGGTCTTCAAGTGAATACATCTGTCTGTCTCTACAAGAACCTGTGGGAGCTGGCTTGCCAGCGATACAAACAACTCGGTCTCTCAGGAAAACCGAGGTGATGCAATCGCTGGCAAGCCAGCTCCCACAGGGATCGTGATCTCATCACGGGGTACGGTTACGCCGCGTCTCGATGATGTTCGGCAACTGCGAGATCCGCCCCAGCAAGCGCCCTAGTGCATCCAGCCCCGGGATCTCGATGGTCAGCGACATCAGCGCGGTGTTGTCTTCCTTGTTCGAGCGGGTGTTGACCGCCAGCACGTTGATGCGCTCGTTGAGCAGCACCTGCGAGACGTCACGCAGCAGACCGGAACGGTCGTAGGCGCGAATGACGATGTCCACCGGATAGGTGAGCACCGGCACCGGGCCCCAGCTGACCTGAATGATCCGCTCCGGCTCGCGCCCGGCCAGTTGCAGCACCGAGGCGCAGTCCTGACGGTGAATGCTCACGCCACGCCCCTGAGTGATATAGCCGACGATCGCGTCGCCCGGCAGCGGCTGGCAGCAGCCGGCCATCTGCGTCATCAGGTTGCCGACACCCTGAATCTGGATGTCGCCGCGCTTGCCCGGCTTGTAGCCGGTGGCCTTGCGCGGAATCAGTTCCAGTTGCTCGTTGCCGCGTTCCGGCTCGACCAGTTGCTGCGCCAGGTTGACCAGTTGCGCCAGACGCAGGTCGCCGGCCCCGAGAGCGGCGAACATGTCTTCGGCGGTTTTCATGTTGGCCTTTTCGGCCAGCTTGTCGAAGTCCACCGCCGGCAGACCGAGGCGATTGAGTTCGCGTTCGATCAGGGTTTTACCGGCTGCGACGTTCTGGTCACGGGCCTGCAACTTGAACCAGTGAACGATCTTCGCCCGCGCCCGCGAGGTGGTGACGTAGCCCAGGTTCGGGTTCAGCCAGTCGCGACTCGGCGTACCGTGCTTGCTGGTGATGATCTCGACCTGTTCACCGGTCTGCAGGCTGTAGTTGAGCGGCACGATCCGCCCGTTGATCTTCGCGCCCCGGCAGTTGTGACCGATTTCGGTGTGCACGCGGTAGGCGAAGTCCAGCGGCGTCGCGCCTTTCGGCAGGTCGATGGCGTGGCCGTCCGGGGTGAAGATGTAGACCCGGTCCGGTTCGATATCGACCCGCAGCTGTTCGGCCAGACCACCGATATCGCCCAGCTCCTCGTGCCACTCGAGCACCTGACGCAGCCAGGAGATTTTCTCTTCATAGTGGTTGGAGCCGGATTTGACGTCGGTGCCTTTGTAGCGCCAGTGCGCGCAGACGCCGAGCTCGGCCTCTTCGTGCATCGAGTGCGTACGGATCTGTACTTCCAGCACCTTGCCTTCCGGGCCGATTACCGCGGTGTGCAACGAGCGGTAGCCGTTCTCTTTCGGGTTGGCGATGTAGTCGTCGAATTCTTTCGGGATGTGCCGCCACAGGGTGTGGACGATGCCGAGCGCGGTGTAGCAGTCGCGCATTTCCGGCACCAGCACGCGCACCGCGCGCACGTCGTAGATCTGGCTGAATTCCAGACCCTTGCGCTGCATCTTGCGCCAGATCGAATAGATGTGTTTGGCCCGGCCGCTGATGTCGGCGTCGACGCCGGTGGCCTGCAATTCGTCCTTGAGCTGGGTCATCACATCGCTGATGAACCGCTCGCGGTCCAGCCGTCGCTCGTGGAGCAGCTTGGCGATCTGTTTGTATTGATCGGGTTCCAGGTAACGGAAGGACAAGTCCTCCAGTTCCCACTTGATATGACCGATGCCGAGCCGGTGCGCGAGCGGCGCATAGATGTCGAAGACTTCCCGGGCGACGCGGTTGCGCTTCTCGTCATCGGCGGTTTTCACCGCACGAATGGCGCAGGTACGTTCGGCCAGTTTGATCAGCGCGACGCGAACGTCGTCGACCATCGCCACGAGCATCTTGCGCAGGTTTTCCACCTGGCCCTGGGTGCCCATCACCATCGACTGGCGCGGGCTGAGGCTGGCGCTGATCGCCGCCATGCGCTGCACGCCGTCGATCAGCTTGGCCACCACCGGGCCGAAGCGCTGACCGACGGCCGCGAGCTCGATCTGGCCTTCGCGCACGCCGCGATACAGCACCGCCGCGACCAGCGAATCCTGATCGAGTTTGAGATCGGCGAGGATCTCGGCGATCTCCAGTCCCGTGCTGAAACTGCCGGAGCCTTCGGCCCACAGATTCTTCTTGGCATTGGACTGCTGTTCGGCCTCGCGAGCGAACTCGCAGGCTTCTTTCAAGGCTTCGCGATCCAGTGCCATGTCGACACTGACCGCGTGATCGAGCCAAGCCTCGAGATTGATACTGCCGTCAGTGTTGATCGGCTGGTGTGCTCTCACCTGTACCATGCTGCTTTACCTTCCCTACGACGCAGATTCAATGCGTCAAATCGCTGACCCTCAATGCCCGTATGCGCTCGCGGGGCTAAAGCGAGCGCCGCCCGGACAGGTCAGACGGATTCAGACGAGCCATCCTGGCTCGCTTCAAATAACGCCATGGCCTCGACATGCGCCGTCTGAGGAAACATATCGAGAATCCCGGCACGTTTTAACCGGTAGCCCTGCTTGATCAATTCGACCGTATCGCGCGCCAGAGTTGCAGGGTTGCACGACACATAGACCAACCGTTTGGCACCCAGGGTCGCGAGCTTGCGCACCACCTCGAAAGCACCGTCACGCGGTGGGTCCAAGAGTACCGCAGAAAAGCCGTTTCCGATCCACTGAGCATCGGTCAAAGGCTGGGATAAATCGGCTTGAAAAAACTTTGTGTTATGCAAATTGTTGCTAGCGGCATTCGCAGCGGCGCGGTCGACCATGGTCTGCACGCCCTCTACCGCCACCACTTCACGCACGCTTTTGGCCAGCGGCAAGGCGAAGTTGCCCAGACCGCAGAACAGGTCGAGTACGCGCTCGTCACCGCTCGGCTTGAGCCAGTCCAGCGCCTGCGCCACCATGGCCTCATTGACCCCGGCGTTGACCTGAATGAAATCCCCCGGGCGCCAGGCCAGATCCAGATCCCACTGCTCCAGGCGATAACCCAGCGACTGCGTGGCATCCACCGGTTGCGGCTCGCCGTCGCCATGCAGCCACAGTTGCGCTTCATGGAACTGGCAGAATTCCTTGAGGATCGTCAGGTCGGCTTCAGACAACGGCGCCATGTGTCGCAACAACACCGCCAGCGAAGAACCACTGAACAACTCGACGTGCCCCAGCGCTTGCGGTTTGCTCAAACGACGGAGCATCTCCGGCAAACGGGTCATGATCGGTTGCAAGGGCTGTACCAGCACCGGGCATTCGTTGATGGCGACGATGTCCTGACTGCCGGCAGCGCGGAAACCGACTTCAAGCTGCTTGGCTTTCATGTCCCAGCGCACGGCGATCCGCGCGCGGCGGCGATAGCCGAATTCCGGGCCAGTCAACGGCGCAGCCCATTCGTCAGGCGCGACCCCGGCAACCTTCGACAGCTGCTCGGCGAGCATGCGCTGTTTCAGGGCAAGCTGTTCGGTGTGGGGCAAATGCTGCACGCTGCACCCGCCGCAACGGCCGGCATGCTGACAGGCTGCCGGGCGACGCAACTCGCTGGCCTTGAACACGCGCTCGGTGCGCGCCTCGACCACTTTGCCGTGGGCACCAAGCACCCGCGCCTCGACCTCTTCACCGGCGAGGGCGCCGAGGACGAACCAGGTTTTGCCTTCGAAAAACGCGATGCCGCGACCGTCATTGGCCAGGCGCTCGATGTTCAAGCGCTGTTTTTTGCCGGTCGGAATTTGCGCGGCCTTGCTGCCGCCAGTGGGCTGGAAGCGCAGGCCTCTCTCGTGCTTGGCCATCAGTTGGGCGCGTCGAAAATGCCGGTCGACAGATAACGGTCGCCACGGTCGCAGATGATCGCGACGATCACCGCGTTTTCAACTTCTTTGGACAGGCGCAGCATCGCTGCCACCGCACCGCCCGAGGACACGCCACAGAAGATGCCTTCTTCGCGGGCCAGACGCCGGGTGACGTCTTCGGCCTCGCTTTGCGCCATGTCGACGATGCGGTCGACGCGGTCAGCCTGATAGATCTTCGGCAGGTACTCTTGCGGCCAGCGACGGATGCCGGGAATGGCCGAGCCTTCCATCGGTTGCAGCCCGATGATCTGCACGCTGTCGCTCTGCTCTTTCAAGTAGCGCGAGACGCCCATGATGGTGCCGGTGGTGCCCATCGAACTGACGAAATGGGTGATGCTGCCCTGGGTCTGACGCCAGATTTCCGGACCGGTGGTGGTGTAGTGCGCTTCCGGGTTGTCGCCGTTGGCGAACTGATCGAGCACCTTGCCACGGCCTTCGGCTTCCATCCGCTGGGCGAGATCGCGAGCGCCTTCCATGCCCTCTTCCTGGCTGACCAGAATCAGCTCGGCACCGTAAGCGGTCATCGCCGCCTTGCGCTCGGCGCTGGAGTTGTCCGGCATGATCAGGATCATCTTGTAACCCTTGATCGCGGCGGCCATGGCCAGCGCAATCCCGGTGTTGCCCGAGGTCGCTTCGATCAGCGTGTCGCCAGCGTGAATCTGCCCGCGCAGTTCGGCACGGGTGATCATCGACAGCGCCGGACGGTCCTTGACCGAACCCGCCGGGTTGTTTCCTTCGAGCTTGAGCAACAGGGTGTTGCTGGTGGCACCGGGCAGGCGCTGCAAACGCACCAGCGGAGTGTTGCCGACGCAATCGGCGATGGTTGGGTACTGCAGGGTCATGGCGTATTCGCAATCCAGACGTGCGGGGGCGCCTATCATACCGGCAAACGTTCGCAGGCCATATCACGCAAAGTGCGGTGCTTATGGTTTATGGGAATAAGCAGATGACTCAGCCTTCCTCTTGCCCTGCGACATTCATCGCATAGAACTCGTGCAATTTGGCTTGCAGCAATTGTTTGTCTGGCAACTGCACCTGATATTCCGCGATCAGCGCCGCAGACAAGCTGCGGTTGAGGGCGTACTCGACGACCTCATCCTCCTTGCTGGCGCACAGCAATACGCCGATGGCCGGATTCTCGTGAGGTTTGCGAACACCGCGATCCAGCGCTTCAAGGTAGAAATTCAGCTTGCCCAGATATTCAGGTTCAAAACGTCCGACCTTGAGCTCGATGGCGACAAGACAGTTGAGCCCACGATGGAAAAACAGCAGATCAAGGGCGAAATCACGGCCGCCCACTTGCACTGGATACTCCGAACCGACGAAGCAGAAATCGCGCCCCAACTCGATCAGAAACTCCTTCAGTCGCCCCAGCAAACCTCGATGCAGATCGGTTTCGGCGTGCACGCCGGGCAGGTCGAGAAACTCGACCATGTAGGCGTCACGGAAGATTTCGAGCGCAGCGGGATGAGTTTGTTTGAGGACAGCAGAAGCCTTTGCTGGCTGGGTGACACTGCGTTCGAAGAGCGCAGCCTTGAGCTGGCGTTCGAGTTCGCGCTTTGACCACTTTTCCTGAATCGCCATGCGGACGTAGAACTCGCGTTCTTCTGGACGTTTGCTTTGGCTGAAAATGATCAAATTGTGAGACCAAGACAATTGTCGCACCAGTGGTGCGACTTTTTCTTCAGCGTGATAAGTCTCGTAGAACTGGCACATGCGGAACAAGTTCGAACGGGTAAACCCACGCAGCCCTGGCTGCGTTCGAGCCAGATGTTCGGCCAGTTGCCTAACCACCGCATCACCCCACTCAGCGCGAGCGATCTTGCGACTGATGTAACCCCCCACCTGCCAGTACAACTCGATCAGTTGAGTATTTACTGCCTGCACGGCTTGCTGCCTGGCGTTCTGAATCAGCGCCAGTACTTCATTGAAACGGTTATCGGAGGCATTGCCGGGGATGTCGGTTGCAGTCATGACCAGTTCCTTGAGGACGAGCGGAGCCCCGAGAATAAACGGTCAAGGACGGGTTAAAACGTCGATAAAGTCCTTTAGGAAAGGTCGTACAAAAATACGCGAACCCTCCCGCATGGGCTGACAGCGGTGAGGCGAAATTCCCCACCGCGAGCAGGCTCACTCCTACAGGAGATCTGCGTTGTTCACACGATCGGCGGCGAAACGAGTTCCAGTGCAGGAGCAAGCCTGCTCGCGATAGCATCAGTCGATGCGACATCATCGTCAGCCACCAGGCGCAAATTCAGGCGCAACCCTGCCCCGGCATTCTCCGCCCACAACATCCCGCCCTGACGCTGCACCGCATTCCTCGCAATGCTCAGCCCCAGTCCAAACCCGCCATCCCCCGGGCGCGAGCCGTCGAGGCGGGTGAAGGGTGAGAAGATCCGCTGCAGATCGCCCTCGGCCACGCCGCCGCCCTGATCCTCCAGCCATAAATGCCAGTAATCGCCGTCACGCCGTCCATCGAGGCGCACGATGCCGGCCTCGGGCGAATGACGGATGGCATTGCGCAGAATGTTCTCCAACGCCTGCGCCAAAGTATTGAGGTTGCCGCGCACCCAGCACGACGCCGGCACCGCGCACTGCAATTGCAGGCTCGGCCAGCCGCTTTCATAACAGGCATTGTCGGTGAGCATCTCCCACAGCGCCTGAATCTGGATCGCTTCGTCCGGCAACGGCGCACGCTCGGTGTCGAGCCACGCCAGTTGCAGGGTGTCTTCGACCAGCCGTTGCATGCCGTCGACTTCACGGCCGATGCGTTCGCGCAGTTGCAACAGATCCTGCTCGCTCTCACTGGCCACCCGCAGCCGACTCAACGGCGTGCGCAGCTCGTGGGACAAATCACGCAGCAGTTGCTGTTGCAGGGCGACGGTGGATTGCAGGCGTTCGGACATCGAGTCGAAGGCCCGGGCCAGCTCGCCGAGTTCGTCCGGGCGCTGGGTAATGCCGCTCGACAGGCGCACATTCAGTTGATCGGCGCGCCAGGCATTGGCCTGTTCGCGCAAGTTGTTCAGCGGCACCACCAGCAAGCGATACAGGCCGACACACAGCAGCAAGGTGAACAGCCCCGGAATCACCCCGTTGGTGATCACCCGCCAGAACACCCGGTATTTCCCCGGCAGGAATCGCTCGGGCAACTCGATCACCAGACTGCCGGCAGACGGGTCTTGGGGAAACGGCACCCGCAGCCACGGCCGGCCCTTCTTGTGGATCGGCCAGTCGAGGCCGCGCAAAAAGGTCAGGTGCTGGATTTCCTGTTCATTCAGCGGCTCGCTGCTCAACGACTGCAGATTGCGGTCGATCACCCCGACCCATGCGGCTTCGCGCAGCTCCATGCTCTGCAACCAGTTATCGACCCCGTCACGCTCACCGCGCTGCCACGCCCGCTCGGCTTCGCCGGCATAGCGGCTGAGGGTGCCGCGCGCCTCGTCGGAGAGATACTGGTTGCGCTCTTCCATGTAGCGGCCCCAGGACCAGCTCAGCCAGATCATCAACAGACAGAACGCCACCAGCAGACACGCCAGTTTCCAGAACAGCGAATGCCGTCCCGGCAGGTCAGAGACTTTCATCGGACGCACTCAGCACGTAGCCCTTGCCCCACACCGTGCGCACTTCCCGCTCGGTATAACCGATGGCCTTGAGTTTGCGGCGGATCTGGCTGATGTGCATGTCGAGGCTGCGGTCGTGGGCCGCGTAGCCGCGCTGCAAAACGTGCTGATAAAGGAAAGCCTTGCTCAGCACTTCTTCGTCGTTGCGATTGAGGGTTTCCAGCAAACGGTATTCGCTTCGGGTCAGGCCGGCGGCTTGCGCGTTATAGAAGACTTCGCATTGTTCGTCGTCGAAACGCAGCGCGCCGTGGATCGCCGCCGGTGCAATGGCTGCCGGGCGCCGATCCAGCGCCACCCGGCGCAGGATCGCTTCGATCCGCACATGCAGCTCGGCCATGCTGAACGGTTTGGGCAGGTAGTCATCGGCGCCCAGACGAAAGCCGCTGATGCGATCGGCCTCGGCGCCCAGCGCCGACATCAGCAGCACCGGCGTCGAATGGCTCTGGCGCAACTGCGTCAGCACCTTCAGGCCATCGAGCCCGGGCAACAGAATGTCCATCAGCACCACGTCGAACGGCTGGTGACGGGCGATGTTCAGCCCTTCCTGACCGTTCTGGCACCAGGTCACCGCAAAACCGCTGCGGCCCAGATGTTCGTGAACGTAGGCGCCCAGCACCGGGTCGTCCTCGATGGCAAGAATGCGTGGCGAATCGATGGAGACAAGAGTCATGAGTATCTGCAAATAATTCTCAGTTGGCCGATTATTCAAGATTGCCCGCCATCGGGCAACCCAAGGTTGACCTGCCGGACAAACGAACCGTGACCTGCTGACCGATGCCGAGATGATTTTTCCGAAGATTGCCTGCCTGCAAATCGCTACACTGCGCCCATGTCGCGTGCCGGATGCACGTGCGAGTCAACAGTTCAGCGGGATGCAGGAGATGGGTGTGCTCAAGAAACTGGGAATCAAAGGTCGCGTATTGTTGCTGACCCTGTTGCCGACCAGCCTGATGGCGTTGGTCCTCGGGGGCTATTTCACCTGGATGCAACAGTCCGATCTGCAGACCCAACTGATGCAGCGCGGTGAAATGATCGCCGAGCAACTGGCGCCGCTGGTGGCGCCCGCCATGGGCCACGGCAACACCGATTTGCTCGAACGCATCGCCACCCAGTCCCTCGAACAGCCTGACGTGCGCGCCGTCACCTTCCTCGCCCCCGACCGCACACCGCTGGCGCACGCCGGCCCGACCATGCTCAATCAGGCGCCCAGCGGCGACAGTGCACAACTGCAACGGCGCAGCGGCAATGACGCCACCCGTTACCTGATGCCGGTATTCGGCAAGCATCGCAACCTTGCCGGCGACGTCATCCCGCAAGAGTCCGAGCGCCTGCTCGGCTGGGTCGAACTGGAGCTGTCGCACAACGGCATGCTGCTGCGCGGTTATCGCAGCCTGTTTGCCAGCCTTTTGCTGATCGCCGCTGGCCTGGCCGGCGCGGCCCTGCTCGCGTTGCGCATGGGCCGCACCATCAACCGCCCGCTGAGCCAGATCAAACACGCGGTCGCCCAACTCAAGGACGGTCATCTGGAAACCCGTCTGCCACCGCTCGGCAGTCAGGAGCTGGACGAATTGGCCTCGGGCATCAACCGTATGGCCGGCACGCTGCAGAACGCTCGCGAAGAACTGCAGCACAGCGTCGATCAGGCCACCGAAGACGTGCGGCAGAATCTGGAAACCATCGAGATCCAGAACATCGAACTGGATCTGGCGCGCAAAGAGGCACTGGAAGCGAGCCGGATCAAATCCGAGTTCCTCGCCAACATGAGCCACGAGATCCGCACCCCGCTCAACGGCATTCTCGGTTTCACGCATCTGTTGCAGAAAAGCGAGCTGACCCCGCGCCAACTCGACTATCTGGGCACCATCGAAAAGTCTGCCGACAGCCTGCTCGGGATCATCAACGAGATCCTCGACTTCTCGAAGATCGAGGCCGGCAAACTGGTGCTCGACCATATCCCGTTCAACCTGCGCGACCTGTTGCAGGACACCCTGACCATCCTGGCGCCGGCGGCCCACGCCAAGCAATTGGAGCTGGTGAGTCTGGTCTATCGCGACACGCCGCTGTCGCTGGTCGGCGATCCGCTGCGCTTGAAGCAGATCCTCACCAACCTGGTCAGCAACGCGATCAAGTTCACCCGCGAAGGCACCATCGTCGCCCGCGCCATGCTTGAAGAAGAGCATGAGGACAGCGTGCAGTTGCGCATCAGCATTCAGGACACCGGCATCGGCCTGTCGAGTCAGGATGTGCGCGCGTTGTTCCAGGCCTTCAGTCAGGCCGACAACTCGCTGTCGCGCCAGCCCGGCGGCACCGGTCTGGGGCTGGTGATTTCCAAGCGCCTGATCGAACAGATGGGCGGCGAAATCGGCGTCGACAGCACCCCGGGCGAAGGCTCGGAGTTCTGGATCAGCCTGAGCCTGCCGAAAGCCCGCGACGACAGCGAAGACCTGCCGGCCCCGCCGCTGCTCGGACGGCGTGTGGCGGTGCTGGAAAATCACGAACTGGCGCGTCAGGCGCTGCAGCATCAACTGGAAGACTGCGGCCTCGACGTCACGCCGTTCAATACCCTGGAGAGCCTGACCAACGGCGTCACCGGTGCGCACCAGACCGATCAGGCCATCGACCTTGCGGTGCTCGGCATCACCAGCAACGACATGCTCCCGGAGCGCCTGAACCAGCATATCTGGGATCTGGAACACCTGGGCTGCAAGGTGTTGGTGCTGTGCCCGACCACCGAACAGACGCTGTTCCATCTCTCGGTGCCCAACCCACACAGCCAGCTGCAGGCCAAACCGGCCTGCACGCGCAAATTGCGTCGGGCGCTGGCGGATCTGGCCAATCCGCGCCAGCCGCGCAACGAGCCGGGCGAACCGCTGTCGAGTCGCGCACCGAAAGTGCTGTGCGTCGACGACAACCCGGCCAACCTGTTGCTGGTGCAGACGCTGCTCGAAGACATGGGCGCCAAGGTGCTTGCGGTGGAAAGCGGCTACGCGGCGGTCAAAGCGGTGCAGAGCGAGTCCTTCGATCTGGTGCTGATGGACGTGCAGATGCCGGGCATGGACGGACGCCAGACCACCGAAACCATCCGCCAGTGGGAAAGCGAACGGCATTGCACGCCGCTGCCGATCGTCGCCCTCACCGCCCACGCCATGGCCAACGAAAAACGCGCCCTGCTGCAAAGCGGCATGGATGACTACCTGACCAAACCGATCAGCGAACGGCAACTGGCGCAAGTGGTGCTGAAATGGACCGGTCTGGCCTTGCGCAATCAGGGGACGGAGCGGGCCAGCGACAGCGCGGCGGGCGCCAATGAGTTGCCGGTGCTCGACCACGAAGAAGGCCTGCGTCTGGCCGCCGGCAAGGCCGATCTGGCGGCGGACATGTTGGCCATGCTGCTCGCTTCGCTGGAAGCCGACCGCGAAGCGATTCGCGCCGCCAGTGAAGCGCGTGATCAGAACGCATTGATCGAGCGCGTGCATCGCCTGCACGGCGCGACCCGGTATTGCGGCGTCCCACAATTACGCGCGGCCTGTCAGCGCAGTGAAACCCTGCTCAAACAGGGCGATCCCAAAGCCGTGGCGGCGCTGGAAGAGCTGGAGCGGGCGATCAATCGCCTCGCGACCCAAGCCAGGATAAGCGCCTGATCCACGGCAATGCCGGCAGCGGCATCCGCCGTTAAAGTGGTGGCCGTCAACGCTGACTCGCCACCCCGTTCCAGGAGGAATTCATGCGCACGCTCGTTTTCAGCAGCCAGACCTACGACCGCGACAGCTTCCTCGCCGCCGCCTGCCCGGCCGGGATAGAACTGCACTTTCAGCCGGCCCGGCTCAGTCTCGACACCGCTGCTTTGGCCGACCAGCATGAGGTGGTCTGCGCCTTCATCAACGATGACCTCAGTGCGCCGGTGCTGGAGCGCCTTGCCGCCGGTGGCACGCGGCTGATCGCCCTGCGTTCGGCAGGCTACAACCATGTCGATCTGCTCGCGGCAAAACGCCTCGGACTGGCCGTGGTGCGGGTCCCGGCCTACTCGCCACATGCGGTGGCCGAACATGCGGTGGCGCTGATTCTGGCGCTCAACCGGCGTCTGCACCGCGCCTACAACCGCACCCGCGAAGGCGATTTCACCCTGCACGGCCTGACCGGTTTCGATCTGGTGGGCAAAACCGTGGGGATTGTCGGCACCGGGCAGATCGGCGCGACGTTCGCGAAAATCATGCACGGTTTCGGTTGTGAATTGCTGGCCTTCGACCCGTATCCAAACCCCGAGGTGGTGGCCTTGGGCGCACGTTACCTGAGTCTGCCGGAGCTGCTCGCGCAGTCACGGATCATCAGCCTGCACTGCCCGCTCAACGCCCAGAGCAAACACTTGATCAACCGCGAGTCACTGGCACACCTGCAACCGGGGGCGATGCTGATCAACACCGGCCGCGGCGGCCTGGTGGACACGCCGGCGCTGATCGACGCCTTGAAGGACGGCCAGCTGGGCTATCTGGGACTGGATGTGTATGAAGAGGAGGCGCAGCTGTTTTTCGAGGATCGCAGCGACTTGCCGTTGCAGGACGACGTGTTGGCGCGGCTGCTGACCTTCCCGAATGTGATCATCACCGCGCATCAGGCGTTTCTGACCCACGAGGCGCTGGGCGCGATTGCCGCGACCACCCTGCACAACATCGCGACCTGGGCGTCAGGCGCACCGCAGAACCAGGTCGAAGGCTGAAGGCTGTCGGTTTACTTCGGCGACAGCGAAGAAGCCAGGATCAACAGCGCCAGCCAGCCAAAACCGAAAAAGCGCTGCTTCATCGAGTGGCCGTTACGCAGCAGGAACCAGACAAAGACCATCGGCAACAGAAACACCATGATCTTCAACCAGCCTTCCACCGGACGCGAACCGTCGGCGTTGGCTTGAAGTTGAGGTGCGGGTTCCGGTTGCCGACGGCGGCGACCGACCGCCGCCGGTGAAACTCGCGGCGCGGGCTCAGGGGCTGCTGGCGGGATAAACGCCTCGGGCACGGATTTGTTGCGCGGCAGGCTGCCAAATGAAATCGTCGTCGCGGCGGCGACAGTCGCCTGCTGCGGATTGTGCCCGTGTTGCTGCGCCATCGGAGCACCACAATGAATGCACGCCTTGACTTCAGAGCTGATGCTCCGCTTGCATTCATAACATTCGATCAGCGCCATGTTCCGTTCCCTCAGAGTGAAGGGCGGCAGTTTGCCATGAGCGCCAGCCGATTTGAACCGGATCGAAGGTCGCACACGTACGCCATCCTGTAATCCAGCCCGTGCTAGCATGTCGCGCAGATTTGGAGGACCCATGGTCGAACACGATTTCCGCTACACCCTGATGAACCCGCAACACACCCTCACCGAATGCCGCGCCCTCGTACCGGGCCGCTATCAGGTCACCGGCAACGGTGGCTCGATCCGCAACGGTGACGTCCTGTTGGTCACTCTCAAAGGCAGCAAGGACTTGTCCATGCGACTGACCGTCGACACCGTGCGCCACCTGATCAATCCGCCGGGCCAATGGACCGCAATGACCACCGGCCCGGTATTCGGTGAACTGGCGATCCACACCTGGCAGGTCAACTGCGACAGCTGCGCCAAAGAGCTGAACTTCGAGTTCGCCGTGGACGCCAAGCTGGGCAAGACCGCCGAGAAACCGGCCGCCACGGCGCGCATCGCCGAGCTGGGCTGGAAAGCCGTCGGCGACAAGCATCTGTGCCCGAAATGCCAGGAGCCTGCGTGATGAAACGCCTTGCCCTGCCGCTGCTGGTCGGTGCCGCTCTGGTGGGCTGCGCCGCAGAGCCGGTGCAATTGCAGCAGAACCGCAGCTACATTCTGGAATGGATCGGCGAGCGGCCATTGATGGATTACAGCCATCTGACCGTGACCCTCGGCGACGATGGCCGCGCGTATGGCAATGGCGGCTGCAACCACTGGTTCGCACCGTACACCCTCGACGGCGACAAGCTGAGCTTCGGCCCGATCGGCAAGACCCGCAAACTCTGCGCGCCGGCGCTGATGGAGCAGGAACAACGCTTCCTGCAGGCGCTGCAAGGTGTCGAGCGCTGGGACATCTCGCCGATCGAGCAGATGCGCTTCTGGCCGGCCGAAGGCAAGCCGCTGCGCTGGTGGCTAGAAGAGGGCTGATCGTTCAGCCGCAAAAAAGATCGCAGCCTGCGGCAGCTCCTACAAGGTCATGTGTTCACCTGTAGGAGCTGCCGAAGGCTGCGATCTTTTTTTGAACGCCATTTACTGTGGCGAGGGAGCTTGCTCCCGCTCGGCTGCGCAGCAGTCGCAAAATCGTCAACCGCACGTTGTCACAGACACCGAGTCAGCAGGGTTTGGGGCTGCCTCGCCGCCCAGCGGGAGCAAGCTCCCTCGCCACAAAAGCCCATTCAGCTCATTTTGTCGCCTGTAACGCCTCAAGCTTGGCCATCACCCCCGCCGCCGTCTGCTCGCCCATCAACTGCTCACGCACCTTGCCCTTGTTGTCGATGATGTAGGTCACCGGCAGGGCCTCACTGCGCGGCAGGTCGAACAGGTCCGCCGGATCCTGCGCCAGCACGGTGAACTTGATACCCAGCTTCTCACTAGCAGATTTCAGGTCTTCACCCTGGACGTTGTCGAAGTTGACCCCGAACACACCGACGTTCTTGCTCTTGAGTTCGTCAGCCAAATGATTGAGCTCAGGAATTTCCGTGCGGCACGGGCCACACCATTCGGCCCAGTAATTGATGACGACCCATTGTTTGTCCAGACGCTCGGACGCAACCTTCTGACCATTCTGGTCAATGCCGTAGTCATTGCCGCAGCCCCCCAGCATCAACGCCCCGATCATCGTCAATGCCGCTGCCAATCGCCGTGTCATGTCATGTTCCCTGGTCAAAAATTGAATGCGCCTGCGACCCATCGCCTCTGAAGGTTCTGGATTGCGCGCTGCACAGTTAGAATAGCCGCCACTTTACGCCAGAAGCGACCCGCCATGACCGATCTGACGCTTTATCACAATCCGCGCTGCTCGAAATCCCGCGGCGCGCTGGAACTTCTTGAGGCCCGTGGCCTGACCCCGAACGTGGTGCGTTACCTGGAAACGCCGCTGAACGCCGCGCAGATCAAGGCCTTGCTCGGCAAGCTCGGCATCAGCGCACGGCAACTGCTGCGCACCGGAGAAGATGAATACAAAATGCTTCAGCTGGCCGACAGCAGCCTCAGCGAGGCGCAACTGATTGCCGCCATCGCTCAGCACCCAAAACTGATGGAACGGCCAATTCTTGAAGTCGGCGACAAAGCCGTGATCGGTCGTCCGCCGGAAAATGTGCTGGAGTTGTTGCCGTGAGCTCGCCGTACATTCTGGTTCTTTATTACAGCCGCAGCGGCTCGACCAACGAAATGGCGCGGCAGATTGCCCGAGGGGTTGAACAGGCCGGCCTCGAAGCACGCCTGCGTACCGTGCCGGCAATCTCCACCGAGTGCGAAGCGGTCTCCCCGGACATCCCCGACGAAGGTGCGCTCTACGCCACCCTCGATGACCTGAAGAACTGCACCGGTCTCGCTCTTGGCAGCCCGACGCGTTTCGGCAACATGGCCGCGCCGCTGAAGTACTTCCTCGACGGCACCAGCAACCTGTGGCTGACCGGCGCTCTGGTCGGCAAACCGGCTGGCGTGTTCACCTCCACCGCCAGCCTGCACGGCGGCCAGGAAACCACCCTGCTGTCGATGATGCTGCCGCTGTTGCACCACGGCATGTTGATCACCGGCCTGCCGTACAGCGAATCGGCGCTGCTGGAAACCCAGGGCGGCGGCACGCCGTATGGCGCCAGCCACCACGCCGGGGCTGATGGCAAAAAAGGTCTGGATCAGCACGAGATGGCACTGTGTCGTGCACTCGGCGCACGCCTGGCGAAAACCGCGCAAAAACTGGAGGGCTGAGCGTGGCCAGGAAGCCGAAAGTCCTGCCTTCCATCGAGTGGCTCGAACCGCGCGTGAAAGCGATGCGGGCCATCAGCCTGCTGTGCTTCTTCGGCCTCGCCGGGCTGCTCGCCGCCTACTATCTGGCATTCGCCAACCTGCATGGTGCCCGACCGTGGGTGATTCTGTTGATCGAGCTGATCCCGTGGATCGTCCTCGCGCCGGGAATGATCATGGGCAGTGCTCGAGCGCATTCGTGGATGTGTTTTGTGGTGAATCTGTATTTCATCAAAGGCGCATTGGCAGCGTATGACCCGAGCCGGCAGCTGTTCGGGGTGCTGGAAATGGTGGCGAGCCTGGCAGTGTTCTGCTCGGCGCTGCTGTATGTGCGGTGGCGGTATCAGTTGAACCGCAAACTGGCGGGCGAAGGCGAGATTTCCGTCGCCTGACAGATCGCTATCGCTGGCAAGCCAGCTCCCACAGTTTTTGTGTCGATCACAGAATTGTGATTCAACAAGGATCCTGTGGGAGCTGGCTTGCCAGCGATTGAAGCGACTCGATGTCAATGATTGACGGTGTACGCCAGCATCATCGAAATCTGGCTCATCGGCCGCCCGCCACTCTGGTCATGCCACTGGTTGAACGCGTCTTGCACAATCGCCAGATCGCGCAGACTGGTCGGCACCTTGTCGACGATCTTCTGTGCATTCAGCGCGGCGACCACGTCGTAACTCGGCACGAAGGTGTCCTTGCCGACCATGCGCAGGAAGCGCGGCGCCGACAACCCGCCCAACTGACTCCCGTGCTTTTTCAGATAGGTCCACAGACCGACGATATCGGTCACCGGCCAGTCGGCGATCAGCGCGCCGAAACTGCCCTTCTCTTTCTCGACATCAAGGATGAACTGCGCATTGCGCGGCACGCTCTTGAGCTTGCGCAGGTGACGAATGATTCGCGCATCCTGCATCAGGCGTTCGAGGTGTTCGGCGCTCATCAGCACGACTTTTTCCGGGTCGAACTTGAAGAACACTTCTTCGAAGGCCGGCCACTTGGCGTCCACCAGACTGTGCTTGAGTCCGGCGCGGAACACGCGCAGGGCCATGGTCGAGAGGTAGCGATCGTCGCTGATCTTGCGCAGTTGCGCGGGAGTTTTGGGAACGGGCAGATGGGCTTCCAGTTCAGCCGCCGAACCGAAGCGGTTCAGACAGTATTCGTGCAGCCACTTGTAATCGCGCATGCCCTCTCCTAATGAATAAAACAAAAAACCAATGTGGGAGCAGGCCTTGTGCTGAGGGGATTTAGCGAAACGTCGCACCGCCCCGATGAGGAGCGAAGCTCCCCAGAAAAACTGGGGCCGCTGCGCAGCCCATCGGGGATAAATCCCCTCACCACAGGGCTCACTCCCACAATGATTGTGCTTACAGATTGACCACGTTGACGAAGCGCGAAGCCGCCGTCTCGTCGATCTTCAGGCTGGTGAAGTCGAACAGGTTGCGGTCGGCCAGTTGCGACGGCACCACGTTCTGCAGACTGCGGAAGATGCTTTCAGTTCGGCCCGGAGTCTTGCGTTCCCAGTCCTGAAGCATTTCCTTGACCACCTGACGCTGCAGGTTTTCCTGCGAACCGCAAAGGTTGCACGGGATGATCGGGAATTCCTTGAAGTCCGAGTAGGCCTGGATGTCTTTCTCGTTGCAGTAGGCCAGCGGACGGATCACCACGTTGCGCCCGTCATCGGCGCGCAGCTTCGGCGGCATCGCCTTGAGGGTGCCGTTGAAGAACATGTTGAGGAAGAACGTCTCGACGATGTCGTCACGGTGGTGACCGAGGGCCATTTTGGTCGCGCCGATTTCGTCAGCAAAGGTGTACAGCGTACCGCGACGCAGACGCGAGCACAGCGAGCAAGTGGTCTTGCCTTCCGGCACCAGTTCCTTGACCACCGAGTAGGTGTCCTTCTCGACGATGTGGTACTCGACGCCCAGCTCTTTCAGGTAGGCCGGCAACACGTGCTCGGGGAAGCCCGGTTGCTTCTGGTCCATGTTCACCGCGACGATTTCGAACTTGATCGGTGCAACCTTCTGCAGGTGCAGCAGCACGTCGAGCATGGTGTAGCTGTCCTTGCCTCCGGACAGGCAGACCATGACCTTGTCGCCGTCTTCGATCATGTTGAAATCGGCGACCGCTTCGCCGGCCAGGCGGCGCAGGCGCTTTTGCAGTTTGTTCTGGTTGACCGTAAGAGTGCCCATGACGCGAAATCCGTGAGGTGTGACGAAAGGCGGGCATTTTACGCAAAAACCCACCGGGGGCGAAGGGCCGCGGTCGCATTGACTCACCTCCCCTGTGGCGAGGGAGCTTGCTCCCGCTGAGGTGCGAAGCGCCTCCAAACCCGCACCCGCTATTTTCCTGACACACCGAACCGGAAGGATTGGCGACTGCTGCGCAGCCGAGCGGGAGCAAGCTCCCTCGCCACAGAAGTGATCCGGCCTCAAATGTGCAAGTCCCTGCCGCGATTACGCCCCGTGTTTACAGCGCGATTTGCTCTAAGCCCCTAGTCCCTGTGCGGTTAAGTCCTTTCTATACTGCGACATAAGGTCGCACACATCTGAAGACCTGAATTTGCTCGGCCACCTTTGGCCCGTAGGCGCTCCGCTGGGGGGCGATGGCAATAACAAGAGGAGTGACTGGCATGATCCATCACGTAGTGGGACTTTTTACCCACCCCGATCAGGAATGGAAGGAAATCCGTGGCGACCAAGAGGAAAGCATCAGCCACATGTACCTGACGCACACGCTGATTCTGGCGGCGATTCCGGCGATTTCGGCGTTTATCGGCACCACGCAGGTCGGCTGGGTGATCGGCAACCGCGCGCCGGTGATGCTCACCGTCGAAAGTGCGATCTGGATGACCGTGATGTCGTATCTGGCGATGCTCGGCGGGGTCGCGGTGATGGGCGCCTTCGTGCACTGGATGGCGCGCACCTACGACGCCAATCCGAGCCTGGCCCGTTGCGTGGCCTTCGCCACCTACACCGCGACGCCTTTGTTCGTCGGCGGGCTGGCGGCGCTGTATCCGCACATGTGGCTGGGCATGATCGTCGGCACGGCGGCCATCTGCTACACGGTGTACCTGCTCTACGTGGGGCTGCCGACGTTCATGAACATTCCGTCGGACGAAGGCTTCCTCTTTTCCAGCTCGGTGCTGGCGGTGGGTCTGGTGGTGCTGGTGGCCATCATGGCGTTCACCGTGATTGTCTGGGGCCTCGGCGTGGGGCCGGTGTACACCAACTGACAGGCTTCAACCCCGAGAAAAACAAGATCTGCCAATACAGGCCGCCGCAAGGCGGCCTTCTCGTATGCAGGATGACCATTCGGCAGGTCAGCGATTCGCAAGTCCGGGAGGTTGCGGCATACTCGACGCCTCTGGAGATCCATCAAGCATGCCCGAGCAACTCAATACCCGCGTCGAAGACTGTTACCAACTCGCTGAAGCCTTTTTCAAACGTCATTTCCAACGCCCCGTCGTCAGCCTCAAGCTGCGTGGGCAAAAAGCCGGTGTCGCGCATCTGCACGAGAACCTGCTGCGCTTCAATCCGCAGCTGTACCGGGAAAACACCGAACACTTCCTCAAACAGACCGTGGCCCACGAAGTCGCGCACCTGATCGCCCATCAACTGTTCGGCGACCGCATCCAGCCCCACGGCGAGGAGTGGCAACTGATCATGCGCGGGGTTTACGAACTGCCGCCGGATCGCTGCCACACCTACGCAATCAAGCGCCGCAGTGTGACCCGTTATATCTACAAATGCCCGTGCGCCGACAGTGATTTTCCGTTTTCGGCGCAGCGTCATAGCCTGGTAAGGCAGGGGCGGCGGTATTTGTGTCGGCGCTGTCGCAACACCTTGGTGTTCAGTGGTGAGATGCGCGTCGAATAGCCGGTTCGTTGCTGCATTGGAGGGCCTCATCGCTGGCAAGCCAGCTCCCACAGGTTTTGTGTCGTACACAGAGTCTGTGAACACCCCGAAAAACTGTGGGAGCTGGCTTGCCAGCGAAGAGGCCGGTACAGACGCTAGAGAATCACCTTGGCACGCCGCAACTCGGCAATCCGCTCAGCACCAAAGCCCAGCTCCCCCAACACCTGCTCAGTATGTTGCCCCAACCCCGCCCCGACATGCCGCGGCGCCGGCAGCGCTTCGGAAAATTTCAGCGGACAGGCGATCTGCGCCTGTGTCGTGCCATCGCCACGCGGCACCTGAGTCACCAGTTCCCGCGCCTGCAACTGCGGATGCTGCAGCGCCTCGCTCAGGTTCAACACCGGTTCGACACAGGCGTCGATCCCGGCGAACAGTTCGCACAACTCGGCAAAGTCGTGCTTCTCGAATTCAACTTTCAAGGCATCCTTCAATATCCGTTGCTGCTCGGGCTTGGGCGACAAGCCCTGCGCCGCCAGCTCCGACCGGCCTAACGCCGTGCACAGTTGCTGCATGAACCCCGGTTCCAGACTGCCCACCGACAACCAGCGCCCGTCGCGAGTGCGGTAGTAGTCGTAGAAGCTGCCGCCATTGAGCATCTGGTCCTCCCAGTGCGGCTCCTCGCCACAGGCCAGATACCCGGCGCCAGCCATGGCGTTCAGGCTGAAGGCGCAATCGGTCATGCTCACGTCCAGGTGCGTGCCCTGCCCGCTCTGCTGCCGGGCGATGACCGCCGCCAGCAGGCCGATCACCCCATGCAGCGAACCACCTGCGATATCCGCCACCTGCATGCCCAGCGGCAACGGCCCGCTGTCGGCACGACCGGTGTAGCTGGAGAGCCCGGCCAGTGCGAGGTAGTTGATGTCATGCCCGGCGCGATCCATGTACGGCCCGGTCTGGCCGTAGCCGGTGATCGACACGTAAATCAGTTTCGGGTTGATCGCCTTCAGCGCCTCGTACCCCAGGCCCAGACGCTCCATCACACCGGGACGAAACTGCTCGAGCACGATGTCGTAGTCGGCCAGCAACTGCCTGACCACCTCCAGCGCCTCCGGCTGCTTGAGATCCAGCGCCAGACTGCGCTTGTTGCGGTTCAGATAAGCGTGACTGGCGGACATGCCCTGATCGTGGGGCGGCAGCACCCGCAGCAGGTCCATGCGGGTCGGCGATTCGATGCGCAGGACTTCGGCGCCCATGTCCGCCAGCAACAGCGAGGCGAACGGCCCCGGCAGCAGGGTCGAGAAATCCAGAATCTTCAGTGAGGCCAGCGGCGCGGACATGGGTGATCTCCTTGGGCGATACACCCAGCCTAGGCAGCGCTGCCGCGCACGGCAATCACCGGATGCATCAGCGGCAGTGACCGTAATGCTCAAATCGCAGGCAATAAAAAACCTGCCAAAGCAGGTTTTTCAGGACACCTGTGGCGAGGGAGCTTGCTCCCGCTGGGGCGCGAAGCGGCCCCGCTCTTCAAAGAGGGGCCTGCTGCGCAGTCCAGCGGGAGCAAGCTCCCTCGCCACAAGGTATTACCAAATTGCAGTTATTTGACGTTGCTCGGAGTAGCACCTTCAGCCACACCCAGGTCATCTTCCGGACGGGTGTCAGCGATACCGCGACCGCCCGAAGCCAGCTCGGATTGCAGCACGTCGGTATCCAGCTCTTTCACCCACTTGGCAACCACGATGGTCGCGACGGCGTTGCCGACCAGGTTGGTCAGGGCGCGGGCTTCGGACATGAAGCGGTCGATACCCAGAATCAGCGCCAGACCGGCCACCGGCAGGTGACCGACCGCCGACAGAGTGGCGGCCAGCACGATGAAGCCCGAACCGGTCACACCGGCGGCACCTTTGGAGGACAGCAGCAATACCACCAGCAGAGTGATCTGGTGCGTGATATCCATGTGCGTGTCGGTGGCCTGAGCAATGAACACTGCAGCCATGGTCAGGTAGATCGCGGTACCGTCGAGGTTGAACGAGTAACCGGTCGGGATCACCAGACCCACCACCGATTTCTTCGCGCCCAGACGCTCCATCTTGATCAGCATGCGTGGCAGTACCGATTCCGACGAGGAAGTACCCAGTACGATCAGCAGTTCTTCACGGATGTAGCGGATCATCTTCAGCACGCTGAAGCCGTGCATGCGAGCGATGGCACCCAGCACGATCAGGATGAACAGCACGCAAGTGATGTAGAAGCAGGCCATCAGTTGACCCAGCTGCACCAGCGAGCCGACACCGTAGGCACCGATGGTGAACGCCATTGCACCGAAGGCACCGATCGGCGCGAGCTTCATGATCATGTTGATGATGTTGAACATCACGTGGGCGAAGCGATCGATGAAGTCGAGGATCGGACGGCCGTAGTCACCCAGGCGATGCAGGGCGAAACCGAAGATCACCGAGAACATCAGCACTTGCAGGATGTCACCGGTGGCGAACGCGCCGACGATGGTGGTCGGGATCACGTTGAGCAGGAAGCCGACTACGCTCTGGTCTGCGCCTTGCTGCACGTAGGTCGCGACTTTCGAGGCGTCCAGGGTGCTGACGTCGATGTGCATGCCGTTGCCCGGCTGCACGATGTTGACCACGATCAAGCCGACCAGCAGGGCAATGGTCGAAACGATTTCGAAGTACAGGAGTGCGTAACCGCCGGTCTTGCCGACCGACTTCATGCTTTGCATGCCGGCGATACCGCTGACCACGGTGCAGAAGATGATCGGGGCGATGATCATTTTGATCAGCTTGATGAACCCGTCACCCAGCGGCTTTACCGCCACACCGAACTGCGGGTAGTAGTGACCAAGCGCAATACCGATGATGATTGCGACGATCACCTGGAAATACAGGGATTTGTACAGTGGCTGACGAGTCGTCATTGCAAGTTTCCTCAAGCGTCCCGCGGGCAACATCCATCTGTTGAGCGCAGAACCTGAATTGCGAACCCTCCTGCACTGGAGGGATTTGTTGTTCGAGCGGCGTTTTTCCCGCGGGATAGACGCACACTTCTGTCGCTCTTATCGCAAACGCCGTGCCACTTTGGTGCAATTCGCTGCAAGCCTTTTGATATCAGGGGATGCAGAGTATTTTTTGTCACTGCCCGGTGACGCAAGTGTGGCGGATTTCCGCCAACTCAACGGATCTCGTCCTACAATTTGGCGGAAATCCGCCTTGTTGCCCTGCGCATGCCCCGGCTACCATCCGGCGCTTGAGGAAGGATCTGCCGCTTATGCGCGAACGTACCATCGCCAGTCATTTCGCCCGCGCCGCCCTCGGTGGCGCACGCCGTTCGGGTTTCGACTATGCGCCGCTGCTGCAGCAACTGGGCATCAGCCCCGAGTTGCTGGATGAACCGCGGGCGCGGATTGCCCCGGAGCAATTCACCCAGTTGATCCAGAGCCTGTGGCTGGCCCTGGATGACGAATACCTGGGTTTCGGCAATGCGCCAAGCAAACCCGGCAGCTTCGCGATGATGTGCCACGCCCTGATCCACTGCCGCAGCCTGGAGAAGGCACTGCAACGCGGTTTATTGTTTTATAGCCTATTCCCCGACGCCCCGCGCCTGAGCCTGAGCCGCGAAGACGAATGGGTGCGCCTGAGCCTCGATGATGCGCAGCTGTGGGACCCGGATCACTTTCTCAGCGAGAGTCTGCTGGTGATCTGGCATCGCCTCGGCAGTTGGCTGATCGGCCAGCGCATTCGCCTGGAACAGGCCACTTTCAGCTACCCGAAACCGGCGCACGGTGCCGAATACGACCTGCTGTTTCCCTGCCCGCTGGTGTTTTCGGCCCAGCAGAGCAGCCTGCTGTTTCACAGCCGCTACCTGCACATGCCGCTGTTGCAGGACGAACGCACCCTCAAGCACTTTCTCGAACGCTCACCCGCCGACCTGCTGTCGCGCCCGGACGACGGCGACAGCCTCAGCAGTCGCCTGCGCCGCTTGCTCAGCCGCGACAGTGCGCAGTGGCCGGACCTCGAAGCCGTGGCCGCGCAGCTGCACATCAGCCCGCAAACCCTGCGTCGGCATTTGCGTGAGGAAGGCAGCAGTTTTCAGGAATTGAAGGATCAGTTGCGCCGCGACATTGCCATTTATCACTTGGGCCGGGCAGATCTGTCGTTGCAACAGATTGCCGAGCAGTTGGGGTTTTCCGAGCCGTCGGCGTTTCACCGGGCGTTCAAAAAATGGACCGGGCTGACGCCGGGGGCGTATCGGGCGCAGGAGCAGTGAGGCTTTAACGTCAAAAGCCCCTCACCCTAACCCTCTCCCGGAGGGAGAGGGGACTGGATGGGGGATGCTTAATAAATACGCCGACCTGAAAGCTCTCTACTGAATCCATATTCGAGGCAAATCAATCAGGTCGATCATTTTCTGAAGACACTTCGGTCAGTTCCCTCTACCTCTGGGAGAGGGCTAGGGTGAGGGCAACTTCCAATTAAACCGCAGGAAACTGAATCCTGAACGCCGCCCCACCCATCGGCGAATCCCCGAGCATCAGCTTGGCGTTGTAGCTTTCGATGATGTCCTTGACCACCGCCAGGCCGATGCCCTGCCCCGGATGCTGACGATCCAGACGCTCACCACGCTCAAGAATCCGCGCGCGCTGGTTCGGCGGCACGCCGGGGCCGTCGTCTTCGATGCACAACTCGATGCCGGCAAGGCTCTCGCGCACGCTGATGCGCACTTCGCCCAGGCACAGGCGATAGGCGTTCTCCAGCAGGTTGCCCATCATCTCCAGCAGCGCGCCCTGCTCGATCGGCACATAGCAATGTTCCGGCAGGTCGAACGCCACTCGCACATGTTTGTCGCGATAAACCTTGTCCAGCGTGTCGCACAGGCTCTTGAGCACCGGTTGCAGACGTACCTGATGGCGCACCAGGCCGCTTTTGCGCAGGCTGGCCCGTTGCAGTTGATAGCTGATCTGCTGGCTCATGCGCTCGATCTGGGTTTGCAGCACCCAGGCCTGATCGCGATCTTCCGGGCGTTGCGCCATGTCTTCACTGACCCCTTGCAACACCGCCAACGGGGTTTTCAGGCTGTGCGCCAGATCATCGAGAGAGTCACGGTAGCGGCTGCGCTGCTGGCGTTCGCTGTGCAGCAAACGGTTGAGCGAGCCGGTCAGGCGCAGCAGTTCGCGCGGGTGCTGTTCGGTGAGGCTTTCGCGGGTGCCACTTTCGATTTCGTCGAGTTCCTGGCTGAGCCGGCGTAGCGCCTTGAGGCCCCAGGTCAGACCGATCCACAGCAGCGCCAGCAACACCAGCAATGCGGCGCCAAAGCCCAGATACAGATTTTCACGCAGGCCTTCGAGGGTATTTTCGTATTCGCGCACCGGTTGCAGGGCGACGATACTGAAGGCCGCGCTCTTGCCGCCGAGCAGTTTGACTTCGACGTCGTAGACGAAGAACTCCTGGCCGTTGCTCTCGCGGATCCGCGCGAACTCGTTGCCCATGCCGTCGTAACGCGGCTTGTAATTGATCTGCTCTTCCTGCGTGCCTTTCGAGCGCCAGACCAGTTTGCCTTCGCGGTCGTAGATGTAGCCGAGCAGGCGATTGTCGGTGAGGTTGAAGCGCTCATCCGGCAGCTGCGCCGGCATCACCAGATGGCCACTGTCGACGCGTGCCGCCGAGATCAGCGTGGTGACGTCCGAGGCCAGGCGCTGCTCGATCGAGTCCTGCAACGCCAGGCTGAACGCGCCCTGCATGGCCGGCAGCAAGCCGAGCATGAACAGCACCGCCAACGTAGTGGCGGCGAGCATCAAGCGAACGCGTAGAGAACGAATCAAGTGCAGCGCTCATTGAACAGGTAGCCGAGCCCGCGCACGGTGTCGATCGGCTTGAACCCGCCCGGGCCTTCGAGCTTGCGGCGCAGACGGCCAACCAGCACTTCGATCACATTCGGATCGCGCTCGTCGTCATCCGGATAGAGCTGTTCCATCAGGCGATCCTTGGGCAC
The DNA here is from genome assembly GCF_044753325.1 of Pseudomonas sp. NPDC088414. Taxonomy (NCBI): domain Bacteria; kingdom Pseudomonadati; phylum Pseudomonadota; class Gammaproteobacteria; order Pseudomonadales; family Pseudomonadaceae; genus Pseudomonas; species Pseudomonas sp. NPDC088414. The sequence goes on from NZ_JBIVMY010000035.1 coordinate 28,616, forward strand.
CACTTGCTGGTGATGGCGCATCAGGTATTCGAGGATGCGGTACTCGTAGGCGGTCAGCGCCAGCGGTTCTTCATCCAGCGACGCCTGCTTGCGATTGAGGTCCAGCAACAACGGCCCGGCAACGATGGTCGACTGGGTGAAACCGCTGGAGCGGCGCAGCAAGGCATTCAGGCGTGCATCGAGTTCCTCGAACTGGAACGGCTTGACCACGTAGTCGTCGGCACCGGCGGCGAGGCCTTCAACCTTGTCCTGCCAGTTGCCGCGCGCGGTGAGGATCAGGATCGGAAAGGTCTTGCCGTTCGAGCGCAACTGCCGGATCAGGTCCAGACCGCCCATGCCCGGCAGACCGAGATCGATCACCGCCAGATCGAAGTTGAACTGCCCGGTCTGGTACAGCGCCTCTTCGGCATTGGCCACGGACTCGACCACGTGACCGCTCTCCGTCAGGCGGGTTTGCAGGTGATGGCGCAACAGCGCTTCATCTTCGACGACCAACAGTTTCATAACGCTCTCCCGGGTAAATCAAAAACTCCAACAACGCACCTGTGGGAGCGGGCTTGCTCGCGAAGGCGATGTACCAGCCAACCTTGTTGTCGACTGATAGACCGCTTTCGCGAGCAAGCTCGCTCCCACAGGGTCTGGAACGAACCGCGCCTTAGAAAGCGTAGTTCGCCGACAGGTAAGTCTGGGCGCTGCTGGTCAAGTCCAGCGAGCCTTGCTTGCTGCCACCGCTTTCTTTCATTTCGGTGCTGGCGTTGCTCATCAGGTAACGGTAACCGAGTTCCACCGACACATTCTGCGCCACTTGTTGCAGCACACCGAACTGGCCACCGACGGCGTAACCGAAGTCACTGTCGCGGCTGTAGCCTGGCGAATCCTGAGTCAGCTTGGTCAAACCGGCCGTGGCGCCACCGAACAATTTGGTGCTGCCGCCCACTGGATAGAACAGATCGTAGCTGCCCAGCAGGTTTTCCTGGCGCAGTTTAATGCCATTGTGCGAACCGGACACGTTGTCGTAGGTGGCGTAGTAACGACCTTGCGCGTTTTGCTGACCGAGGCGCACGCCGTAGGTGTTGTTGCCGTCAATCGCGCCGCTGGCATCCGGGTGGCCGAGGTTGTCGTTCAGTGCGTGGGACTTCTTGATTTTGTCGCTGGTCTGGCCAAAGGTCAGGCCGGCGAAGTTGGTGGTGTCATCGGCGTGTGCCGCAATGCTGGAGCCCAACAAGGTAAAAGCCAGCAGCAGTTTGTTCAGACGAGTCATCGAGTTTCCTCTTTCTCAGTGCTGTTTGGGTATGGCGCAAGGTTACTGACCTGCCCCTGTACCGGCCCTGAACGTTCTCTGAACCTGCGCTGAATCAAATCGACTAGGCTGTCCTGACCACTTTCGATAAGGAGACCGCCCATGCGCCTGTTCCTCGCCCTCACCCTGCTCGCTGCCAGCAGCCTGGCCAACGCTGCGATCAAGACTCAGGAGATTCCCTACCAGAGCGCCGACGGCACCAAGCTGATCGGCTACTACGCCTACGACGACGCGATCAAGGGCAAGCGCCCGGGCGTGGTGGTGGTGCATGAATGGTGGGGCCTGAACGATTACGCCAAACGCCGCGCCCGCGACCTCGCCGAACTGGGTTACAGCGCGCTGGCGATCGACATGTATGGCGAAGGCAAGAACACCGAACATCCCAAGGATGCGATGGCGTTCATGCAGGCCGCGACCAAGGATGCTGCGGCCTCCAGCAAACGTTTCGAGGCCGGGTTGAACCTGCTGAAAAAGCAGCCGCAGACCGACGTCAATAAAATCGCCGCCATCGGTTACTGCTTCGGTGGTGGCGTGGTGCTCAACGCCGCGCGTCAGGGCGAGCCGCTGGCGGGCGTGGTGAGTTTCCACGGTGCGCTGGCGACCACCACCCCGGCCACACCTGGCAGTGTGAAGGCGAAAATTCTGGTCGAACATGGCGCGCTGGACAGCATGGTCACTGCCGACAACGTCACCGCGTTCAAAGCTGAAATGGACAAGGCCGGCGCCGACTACAGATTCGTCAGCCTCGACGGCGCCAAGCACGGTTTCACCAATCCCGATGCCGATCGCTTGAGCCACGGCGATCACGGTGGCCCGGATATCGGCTACAACAAGGCGGCCGATGAAAAATCCTGGGCGGACATGAAGGCGTTCTTCCAGAAGATCTTCAACTGACGGTTGCCCCTGTGGCGAGGGAGCTTGCTCCCGCTCGGCGGCGAAGCCGTCGCAAAAACCTGCCGACGCGGTTTACCTGACAGATCTCGTCCACAGATTTTGGGGGCTTTGCCCCCAGCGGGAGCAAGCTCCCTCGCCACAAAAGTGTGCAGCCTCTACCCAGTCGTGACTTCAACCGGCAAAATGCCCGCCATGAATCCAACCCCGTCCCTCCCCGCCTGCTGCACCCCGCTCGACGCCCATTGGCCGTTGCCCAACGTGTTGCCCGAGACCGTCCTGCTGAGTACCCGTTTCGACCCGAAACAACTGCTCGGCGATGACTTCCAGCGCAGCGCCGTCGAACCGCCGCCGAGCATTCAGCGTTCGGTGGCCAAGCGTCAGGCCGAGTTTCTTGCCGGGCGGATCTGTGCCCGGGCCGCGTTGCAGCAACTGGAAGGCTCAAACGTGATTCCGGCGATTGGCGAAGACCGTGCGCCGGTGTGGCCGGCGCACATCTGCGGCTCGATCACCCACAGCACCGGGCGTGCGGCAGCGATTGTCGCCAACAAGCGGCACTGGCGTGGGCTGGGCATGGATCTGGAAAACCTGCTCGAGACCGACCGCGCCGAACGCCTGGCCGGGGAGATTCTGACGCCGGCGGAACTGCAGCGCATGGCCGCCGGTGCGCGGGAACAACTGGCGTTGCTGGTGACCCTGACGTTTTCGGTGAAAGAGAGCCTGTTCAAGGCGCTGTATCCGATTGTGCAGAAGCGCTTTTATTTCGAGCACGCCGAGGTGCTGGAGTGGACGGAGCAGGGTCAGGTTCGGTTGCGTCTGCTGACTGATCTGTCCGCTGAATGGCGTCACGGCACCGAGCTGGAGGCGCAGTTTGGTGTGCAGGATGGGCAGTTGTTGAGTCTGGTGAGCATTCCTGCCTGAGGTTTTTCTGCGCCAGTGAGGCCCCCATCGCTGGCAAGCCAGCTCCCACAGTGTCCGTGGTGAGCACAGATTTTGGATACACCCCTGAAACCTGTGGGAGCTGGCTTGCCAGCGATTGGGGCCGGCAAAACCGCCACAAAACTCAACGGCGCTCCTGATTCCGCGGCCAGCTCAGACTGAAGCAAGCCCCACCCAGACTCTTGCTCTTGTTGATCAACGCCCGGCCGTCGTGCCAGTGAATGATCCGCCGCACAATCGACAGCCCCAGCCCGTGCCCACCAGAGGCCCGGGTGCGGCTGTCGTCCAGACGCAGGAACGGCGTGAAGATTCGCTCCCACGCCACCTCCGGCACGCCCGGCCCGTCATCCTCGACATCCACCCGGCAGCGCAATTGCCCGACCTGATAACTCACCGTGACGTTCGAGCGCGCATGGCGCATCGCGTTGCTCACCAGATTCTGCAACGCGCGATGCAGGAAGCGCGGCTCGGCCTCGACCCAGGCGCCGTCGTTATCGGCAGCGGACAGACACAACCCGCGCTGCACCGTGACCTCGGCGCGCAACGGCGCCAGTTCTGCGATCACCTGATTGACCAGCGCATCGAGGTCAATGCGTTGAAAGGTCAGTGCCGGCGAACCCTGTTCCAGACGCGCGTAAGTGAGCATTTCGTCGACCAGCTTATCGAGATCCTCGATGTCGTGATCCATGCCCTCGCGGTACTTTTCCAGCGCCTGCGGGGTGGTGGCCGAGCCGATCATCTCCAGCCCGAAACGCAGGCGCGCCACTGGCGTGCGCAGTTCGTGGGACACCGCACGCACCAGTTCGCGCTGGATCGCCAGCAACTGCTGCAAGTGCTCGGCCATGCCGTTGAACGCTGCCGCCAGTCGCCCCACCGAGTCAGCCCCTCGGGCCGGCACGCGGGTTTCCAGACTGCCCTTGGCGATGCGCGTGGCGGCGGCTTCGAGTCCGCGCAGACGTCGTTCGAGCTGACGCACCAGCAAGTAGACGATCAGCCCGATCAAGGTCAGACCGAGGGCCGTAATCAGCACCAGCCATTGTGGCGGGTACGGATTCATCTGATACAGCGGACCGATCTCCAGCACCCACGGCGTGCCGACCATGCCGGCAAACACCCGGATCGAGTCGCCGCCCTTGCCCAGCGCCATTACCGTGTCGCCTTCGGACACACGACGGCTCTGGTCTTCATCCATGTCAGCCTCGTTGACCGTGACCAGTCGCAGATCGAAACCGAAGCCCTTCTCTTCTTTTAACTGCGCCAGCCGTTTGGGCTGCTCGCCCACCGGAAAACGTACCAGTTCATCAGCCAACAGATAAATAGTCGCGCGGGCCAGTTGCTCACTGATCTGTTGCACGTCACCGGTGAGCACCAATTGTTCTTTATCACTGACCAGTCTGTAGACTCGCGCCGCATGCGGGCCGGTCTGCTCCACCAAGGCCTGACCGCGCTGCACCCGGGTGCGTTGAGAGAGATCCAGATCGGTCTCGGAAAACTTCTTCAGCGCCAGCGGAATCCCCAGCAGACGCTCCCACACCAACAACGCCCGGTGGCGCTCGGTTTCGTTCATCGGTTGCAGGTTGTCGGCCATCAGCGAAAACGTGCCATGGGCCAGGCGCTCGCGGTATTGCTCGCTGCGCACCTGATTGAGCAGGTGCAGCGCCAGCACGCCGAGCACCGCCACCAGAATCAGCGCCGCGCACATGCCGCCATAGATGCGCAGGAAGATCGAGTTCACAGCGCCAGATCCACACAGGCTTCAGGAACGAACAGATAGCCTTTGCTGCGGATGGTCTTGATCAGGCGCGGGTGATCGGGGTCATCACCGATTTTCGGGCGGATGCGCGAGATGCGCACATCGATCGAACGATCCTGGCCGTCGTAACCGATGCCGCGCAGCGCAGTGAAGATTTCTTCGCGCGAGAGGATCCGCCCGGCGTTCGACACCAGCAGCCAGAGCAGGTCGAACTCGGCGCTGGTCAGTTCGATGCCGTTGTCGCTGAGCCAGGCTTCGCGCAAAGCGTTGTCCACCACCAGCGGGCCGAATTGCAGACGACGGCTTTTTTCTGCGATCGGCTCGGCTGTGTCACTGCGTCGCAGCAAGGCCTGAATCCGCGCCAGCAACAGCCGTGGGCGCACCGGTTTGCACACGTAATCATCGGCACCGAGGTCGAGGCCCTGGATCTGGTCGGCATCGTCGGTGCGCGCGGTGAGCATCAGGATCGGCCCGTCGTAACGGTCGCGCACCTTACGGCAAATGCTCAGGCCATCTTCACCGGGCAGCATCAGGTCGAGGATCACCAGGTCCGGCTGCTCCTTGATGATCCGCGCCGCCGCCAGCGCGCCGTTGCCTTCGATCTCCACGCGCAATCCATTGGCTTGCAGGTATTCGCGGGTGAGTTCGGCCAGACGCTGGTCGTCCTCGACTATCAATACCTGCCAGGCTTCTTGCTCCACCAGTGACCTCTGCTTGCTGTTGTTATAAATAAGGCAGAAACGCACTGCCCCCTGTAGGAGCTGCCGCAGGCTGCGATCTTTTGATCTTGCTTTTTAAAAGAAAAAGATCGCAGCCTGCGGCAGCTCCTACACAGGTGTGCGGTTGCCCGCAGATTCGGATCCTCCGGTCTTTTTGTCATCTTTCGGGAGGATAAGAATGGGTAAACACCGCTCGATTGTATAAACGGCGTACAGCCAGAACACAAGTCGGCAAATGCGTTCGGACAAGGCGGTTTTTTGTGATAGGGTTCGCGCCCTTAAAAATCCGCTGAAGCGTTTTTCCCGAGTGAAAAACAGTGACCAACGGTCTAGCTCAGCAGGTTCGCGGCCTACACGGGAATTCCTGGTTTCTTACACAATTTACGCACAGGTTTATCCACAGCTAGTACGTTGCAAGCCCTCTCGAAACGCATTATCTTGTAGCACGGCGCGAGGAGAGACCCTACATATAGGGTTTTCCGCTCAAACGCCCAACCACATTTCGGACCTGAAACTCAAGCGCTTTATTGCCTGTTTCCGGTTGAACCAAGCAAGTTTTTCAAAGCCCAAACCGCACTTGCGGATGGCGCCGTTTTTCAGGTTGGAAACGACCGGAACGGTACGGGTGTTGCAGTCATTACTGTCATCCGGGAAGGAATCCGGCTCGAGCCCTGGCTCGCAGCCAAAAACTTCGGCAAGGATGCGGCGTCATTAGCCTTTTTCCTACTGGTCCGAAGTTGTTATGCCCGACGCCCGTCGGTTGTAGTGCTTCGGACCAGAACGGTGAGCACCATGATGGTGCCCAAACAAACATAGAGAATGTGGAGATCACCCCCCATGCAAACCGACACAACTCGCGAGAACCCGCAGGGCACCTTGCCGCAGGCCGCCGATTCGAATTCGGATCTGGCCGCCACCGCGCCTGGTCAACTGCGCGTGATCAAGCGTAATGGCACTGTCGTTCCTTACACCGATGACAAGATCACCGTCGCTATCACCAAAGCGTTTCTCGCAGTTGAGGGCGGCACCGCTGCCGCTTCGTCGCGAATCCACGACACCGTTGCCCGCCTGACCGAACAGGTCACTGCGACTTTCAAGCGTCGCATGCCGTCGGGCGGCACCATCCACATCGAAGAAATCCAGGACCAGGTCGAATTGGCCCTGATGCGTGCCGGCGAGCAGAAAGTCGCTCGCGACTACGTGATCTACCGTGACGGCCGTTCGAAAGAACGCGCTGCCCACGCCCCGGTGGAAGCTGCGGTCAACGCGCATCCGTCGATCCGCATCACCCGTGCCGACGGCAGCCTCGCGCCGCTGGACATGGGCCGCCTGAACACCATCGTTACCGAAGCCTGCGAAGGCCTGGCCGAAGTCGATGGCGACCTGATCCAGCGCGAAACCCTGAAAAACCTGTACGACGGCGTGGCCCTGAACGACGTCAACACTGCACTGGTGATGACCGCGCGTACGCTGGTTGAACGTGAGCCGAACTACTCGTTCGTCACCGCTCGCCTGCTGATGGACACCCTGCGTGCCGAAGGCCTGGGCTTCCTGGAAGTGGCTGAAAGCGCCACTCACCACGAAATGGCCGACCTGTACGCCAAGGCGCTGCCGGCCTACATCGCCAAAGGTATCGAGTTCGAACTGCTGAACCCTGTGCTGGCCACCTTCGACCTGGAAAAACTGGGCAAGGCGATCAACCACGAGCGCGATCAGCAATTCACCTACCTGGGCCTGCAGACCCTGTACGACCGCTACTTCATCCACAAGGATGGCGTGCGTTTCGAACTGCCGCAGATCTTCTTCATGCGCGTGGCCATGGGCCTGGCGATCGAAGAGAAGCAGAAAGAAGACCGTGCGATCGAGTTCTACAACCTGCTGTCGTCCTTCGACTACATGGCGTCGACTCCGACCCTGTTCAACGCCGGTACCCTGCGTCCACAGCTGTCGAGCTGCTACCTGACCACCGTTCCGGATGACCTGTCGGGCATTTACCACGCGATCCACGACAACGCCATGCTGTCGAAATTCGCTGGCGGTCTGGGCAACGACTGGACCCCTGTGCGTGCACTGGGCTCGTACATCAAAGGCACCAACGGCAAGTCGCAAGGCGTGGTTCCGTTCCTCAAAGTAGTGAACGACACCGCCGTAGCCGTTAACCAGGGCGGCAAGCGCAAAGGCGCTGTGTGTGCCTACCTGGAAACCTGGCACATGGACATCGAAGAGTTCATCGAACTGCGCAAGAACACCGGTGATGATCGTCGTCGTACCCACGACATGAACACCGCCAACTGGATCCCTGACCTGTGCAGGAAGCGTGTCTTCGATGACGGCAAGTGGACCCTGTTCTCGCCATCCGAAGTGCCGGACCTGCACGACCTGACCGGTAAAGCCTTCGAAGAGCGTTACGAGTACTACGAAGCCCTGACCGAGTACCCGGGCAAGGTCAAGCTGTTCAAGACCATCCAGGCCAAAGACCTGTGGCGCAAAATGCTGTCCATGCTGTTCGAAACCGGCCACCCGTGGCTGACTTTCAAGGACCCGTGCAACCTGCGTAGCCCGCAGCAGCACGTCGGCGTGGTTCACAGCTCGAACCTGTGCACCGAGATCACCTTGAACACCAACAAGGACGAAATCGCGGTCTGCAACCTGGGCTCGATCAACCTGCCGAACCACATCGTCGACGGCAAGCTGGACACCGCCAAGCTGCAACGCACCGTGAACACCGCTGTGCGCATGCTCGACAACGTGATCGACATCAACTACTACTCGGTGCCGCAAGCGAAGAACTCCAACTTCCGTCACCGTCCGGTCGGTCTGGGCATCATGGGCTTCCAGGACGCTTTGTACCTGCAGCACATCCCTTACGGTTCCGACGCCGCCGTCGAGTTCGCCGACAAGTCGATGGAAGCGGTCAGCTACTACGCGATCCAGGCGTCCTGCGACCTGGCTGACGAGCGCGGCGCGTACGAGACCTTCAACGGTTCGCTGTGGTCCAAAGGCATCCTGCCGCTGGATTCGCAACAGATCCTGATCGAACAACGCGGCCAGAAGTACATCGACGTTGACCTGAACGAAACCCTGGACTGGGCACCGGTTCGCGCTCGTGTACAGAAAGGCATTCGTAACTCCAACATCATGGCCATCGCACCGACCGCGACCATCGCCAACATCACCGGCGTATCGCAGTCGATCGAACCGACCTACCAGAACCTGTATGTGAAATCGAACCTGTCGGGCGAATTCACCGTGATCAACCCGTACCTGGTTCGCGACCTCAAGGCACGCGGTCTGTGGGACTCGGTCATGATCAACGACCTGAAGTACTACGACGGTTCGGTGCAGCAGATCGAGCGCATCCCGCAAGAACTCAAAGAGCTCTACGCGACCGCTTTCGAAGTCGACACCAAGTGGATCGTTGACGCCGCCAGCCGTCGTCAGAAGTGGATCGACCAGGCCCAGTCGCTGAACCTGTACATCGCCGGCGCATCGGGCAAGAAGCTCGACGTGACCTACCGCATGGCCTGGTACCGTGGTCTGAAAACCACCTACTACCTCCGTGCCCTGGCCGCGACCAGCACCGAGAAGTCGACCATCAACACCGGCAAGCTGAACGCTGTTTCCAGCGGCGGCAACCACGGCGACGATTCGGTTCTGGCAGCTCCGGCAGGTCCGGCGCCAGTGCCAAAGGCTTGTGCGATCGACGAGCCGGATTGCGAAGCTTGCCAATAAGCTGAGCCGGGTCAGGCGTCGCGAGACGCCTGTCTTCCAGACAAAAGAAACCCCCGACAGACTTCTGGTTTGTCGGGGGTTTTCTTTTGTCTGCCATTTATTTGTAGGAGCTGTCGAGTAGATCGCGGCCTTCGGCAGCTCCTACAGAGGATGAGTACATCTGGCAGGTCGCCATCGCTGGCAAGCCAGCTCCCACATTGGGATTGGATGCGGTCAGTTAAAGATTGGTCGGCTGACAGGCCGCCATCGCCAGCAGGCTGAAAGCGTAGAGCCCATGCGGCAAAGCCGCCCCACTCAATGGCCGAGTGTCAGCTCGCCGAAAGCTTTTGATCTTGCCTTACCGGCCCCGTCGGCAGGCTGAGTGGAGGGGTTTATCCGGGGGTGGGAGCGCAGCGACCGTTTGGCGAAGCCAAACACATCGAGAGGAGGTGCAGCGAAGCAAACCGTAGGCGATGCGCCCGGATGAATCCCGCAGCGAAGGAACCCGAGCCTAAGCGAGGGCCGAACGCTGGGGGCCCAGCCTTTTGGTTACTTTTTGGCGTCTGAAAAAGTGACTCGCCGTAAGGGCGAAACCGCCAGCCGCAGCACCCGAAGCAACGGATATTCACCCAATCAAAACCACCGCCACCCAATAGCCGTCCACAAAAAAGCCCCTCAAAAAGAGGGGCTCCCTTGCACAACCAGAAACCGCAATCAGGTCATCTGAATGATGGTCTGCATGATGGTGCTCTGGGTCGAAATGGTCTTGGCGTTCGCCTGATAGTTGCTCTGGCCCTTGATCAGATCCACCAGCTCGTTGGTCAGGTTAACGTTGGACTCTTCCAGCGAGTTGGACGCGATCGAACCCAGCGTACCGGTTTCCGGTGCATCGTAACCCGGGATACCCGAAGCGAAAGTCTCTTTCCAGCTGGTACCGCCGACCGCCTGCAGGCCTTGTTCGTTGGTGAAGCTGGCCAGCGCAACCTGGCCGATGGCCTTGCTCTGGTTGTTGCTGAAGTTGGCGAACAGCGTACCGGTGCCGTCGATGGTCAGGTTGGTGATCTGGCCAGTGGCATAACCATCCTGAGTCGGGATCGAACGCGCGGTATCAGCGTTGAACTGAGTGGTCTTGGCCATGGAAATGGTCACGCCATTGGCGTTGGCAGACGCACCGTTTGGCGTGAAGGTGCCGTCAATCACTTTACCCGGTACCCAGCCGGTCAGCTTCAAGTCGCTGCTGATGATCGGCTTAGTCGGATCTGCCGGGTTAGGCGTGCTGACCTGAGTGAGATTGCCCGAACTGTCGAACGTCAGTGTCGAAGCAGTCGGGGCGGTCTTGGTTGGATCGCTGCCGGTTGCATCTGGATTGCGCCCGTCCACCAGGGTGTAGACTTTCCAGGTGTTTTGGCCGGTTTTCACCATGTACTGATCCATGACGTGCGAGTTGCCCTGAGAGTCATAGATAGGCGTGCTGAAGGACTTGGTGTAGGTTTCGAGTTTTGCCGGGTCGAACTTGCCTGCCGCCGCTGTGTCGTCGATCACGGGTGCCGACGAGTTCAGGTTGATGGACGAAGTCACCAGCGAAGTCGATTTCGGCGCCAGGTTCGAGGTGTCGATCTTCAGGTCGGTCAACACGCCGTTGATGATCTTGCCGTTGGCATCCACACCATAACCTTGCAGGCGCGAGGTGTAGTCGGTGTTGGTGATGAAGCCGTTGTTATCGACCTTGAACGTACCGGCACGGGTGTAGGTGATCGCGCCGTTGTTGCTCATGGTGAAGAAACCGGAACCGTTGATGCCCATGTCCAACACGTTGCCGGTGTTGTTGATGTCACCCTGGGTGAACTGCTGGGAGACGTTGGCCAGGCGCACACCGTTGCCGATGACCTTGCTGCCGCTGCCCAGGCGAGTGGCCGAGTAGACGTCTTCGAATTCTGCACGGGACGATTTGAAACCGGCGGTCGCGACGTTGGCGATGTTGTTGCCGGTCACGTCCAGTTGTTTGTTGGCTGCATAGAGACCGCTAAGGCCGATATTGAAAGACATATTCCACTCCTTTGTGCCGGTTAGTCGGCTCTATATACCAATGGTTTGTACTTTGGACAGGGCAACGGTGCCCTTGCCGGACAGGTTGAGCATCAGCTCGCCACCGGTCTGGCTGATCGTGACACTGGTGACCGTCGCTGGCAGGTAGGTCGCCAGGTCGGTAGAGGTGCCATTGATCGATGCGTTGGCCTTGACGGTATAAGTGCCGGCCTTGACCAGATTGCCGTCCTTGTCCTTGCCGTCCCAGGTGAAGCTCGCGTTGCCGGCTGCGCGACTGCCCAGGTCGATGGTGCGAATCGCCGTACCGCTGCTGTCGGTGATGGTGACCGTGCCGCCGGCAATCGACGACGGAACGGTGACCGAACCGGTCATGCCTTTGCTCGGGTCGTCCATCTGAACGCTGTTGGTCTGCACGATCACGTTGCGACCGACCAGCGACGACGCCTGCAAGGCTTGCGAGGAGTTGTAGTTGCCGGCCAGCGAACTGACGGTGCTGTTGAGGGTGGTAATGCCCTCAAGGCTGCTGAACTGCGCCAACTGCGCCACGAAGGCACTGTTGTCCTGCGGGTCGAGCGGATTCTGGTTCTTCAACTGGGTAACCAGCAGTTGCAGGAACGCGTCCTTGCCCAGGGCCTGGCCGCCGGTGGAGCTGTTCGTGGCCGAAGCAATGCCATCGGCGGTCGAACTGGTCTTTTTCGACGAGTTCGCCAGGATGTCATTCATGCTCAGGCTGCTGGTGGTATCGGTAACGCTCATGGCAGTCGCCCCTTATTACTGACCGAGGGTCAGTACCTTCTGCATCATGGTTTTGGCGGTGTTCATCATTTCGGCGTTGGTCTGGAACGACCGGCTCGCGGAAATCATGTCAGCCATTTCTTCCACCACGTTGACGTTCGGGTAGTAGACGTAGCCCTTGGCGTCAGCGGCCGGATGGTTCGGCTCGTAACGCGCTTCGAGGTTGCTCTGGTCTTCGACCACGCCGAGAACCTGCACGCCCTGCCCTGCGGCGTCCTGGCTCTGGAACAGCGAGTTGCTGCCAGTGTTCTGGCCGCCCTGGAACATGGTGGCGAACACCGGGTGACGGGCGCGGTAGGTCTGGTCGATGCTCGACGAAACGGTTTCGGCGTTGGCGATGTTCGAAGCCACGGTGTTCAGACGCGTGGTTTGTGCGCTCATGCCGCTGCCGGCAATGTTGAAAACGCTGGACAGGGACATGGATTACTCTCCGCGCAGGGCTGACACCAGCCCTTTGAATTTGCTGTTGAGCAGGGTGAAGCTGGCCTGGAAGCCGACTGCGTTTTCCGCGTAGTTCGACTGCTCAAGCTGAGCGTCCACGGTGTTCTGGTCGATCGAAGGCTGCATCGGCGTGCGATACATCAGCGACTCGTCGCCATTGCCCAGGCCTTCAGCTTCGATGTGACGGCTGTTGGTCATGTTCAGGGCAATGGTGCCGTTGGCGTTCTTCTGGGTCTGTGCTTCAAGCACTTTGGAGAAGTCCAGATCCCGAGCCTTGTAATTCGGGGTATCGGCGTTGGCGATGTTGTTGGCCAACACTTCAGCGCGCTGGGCGCGGAAGCCCAATGCCTTTTCGTGAATGCCGAGCGCTTTATCGAAGCTGATGCTCATGTCGGGAACCTTCGGGTGACCGGTTTTTCGTACCTGAGCTTTAGCAAGGCGCGTGCCAAACAGAACAACCCCCGTAAACCGGGGCTTTGCGGGGCATCGGCAAAGCGGCAATGCCAGAAAAGCGGCAACCGGTTTCCGCCGAATGCCGCTTTTCTGCCGCTTGACTGCCTTCTATCAGCCAACACTGAAACCCTGTGGGAGCGGGCTTGCCCGCGATGGCGGTATGTCTGGTTAATCTAAATCGACTGACACGACGCTATCGCGGGCAAGCCCGCTCCCACAGGGATTTGTGGTGTCAGGGAGAAATTCATCGGGCACAAAAAAACGGCAGGCCTTTGCGGGCCTGCCGTTTTTTGCTGTTGCCGATGCAATCACTTCGCCTGGTAGATGATCCCCGGGCTGCACTGGACCATCTGGTAATGATCCGGCAAACCGTTCAGCGCTTCGGAAGCGCCAAGGAACAGATACCCGCCCGGCTTCAGCGTGCTGTGAATGCGCAACAGGATGTCTTTCTTCACCTCGGCGGAGAAGTAGATCAGCACGTTGCGGCAGAACACGATGTCGAACTTGCCCAGACTCGCGTAGCTGTCGAGCAGGTTGAACGAACGGAATTCCACCCGGTTCTTGATCGGCGCCTTGATCACCCAGCGCCCCGGCCCTTTCGGGTCGAAGTAGCGCTGCAGACGATCGGCGGACAAACCGCGACCGATTGCCAGGCTGTCGTACTCGCCGGTCTTGCAGTTGGTCAGCATGCTGCCGGACAAGTCCGTGGCAACAATCTGCACGCCCATCTTCAACTGACCGAGGTTGCTGCGCTCGAACTCATCGATCGACATCGACAGCGAATACGGTTCCTGCCCCGACGAGCACGCCGCAGACCAGATCCGCAGACGCTGGTTGGGACTGGCCTTGATCGCCTCGGGCAGCACCTTGTTCTTCAAGACTTCAAACGGATAGGTGTCACGAAACCACAGGGTTTCGTTGGTCGTCATGGCATCGACCACCTGCTCGCGCAAACCGCTGCGCGGCTGGGTCTGGATGCGCTGGACCAGCTCACCCAGGGACTTGATGCCTTGCTGCTCCATCAGTTTGTTGAGACGGCTCGAGACCAGGTACTGCTTGTTTTCACCGAGCAAAATGCCACAGGCTTTTTCCAGGAAGACCCGGAATTGTTCGAAATCCAAATTACCCGTAGACAATGATGCCGCCTCTTAAATCGTGTTGACCGCCAGGGACAAAAGGTCCCTAGCTGATATCTGCTGCTTTGATCCGGTCGACTACCCGGGATGCCAGGTCATCAGGACGGAATTTGGCCAGGAAGTCATCGGCACCGACTTTCTTGACCATCGCCTGATTGAATACCCCCGACAACGAAGTATGCAGGATGATATGAAGCTTTTGCATGCGCGGGTCGCTGCGGATCTCCGCCGTCAGGGTGTACCCGTCCATCTCCGGCATCTCGATGTCGGAAATCATCATCAGGAACTCTTCTTCCGGCTTCTTGCCCTCATCGACCAGCTTGCGCAGGTAATCCAGTGCCTGCTTGCCGTCGTTCAGCGCCACCACTTCGACCCCGACCGTCTGCAGGCAACGCGTGACCTGCTTGCGCGCCACCGACGAGTCATCGACCGTCAGCACCCGCAGCGACAACGCCTTGCTCTGGGTCTCGACATCGACCACACCGACCGAAATCGCCTCGGGCGTCGGCGCCACTTCCGCCAGCACCTTCTCGACATCGATGATTTCGACTAACTGATTGTCGACCCGAGTCACAGCGGTCAGGTAGTGATCGCGACCCGTGCCCTTGGGCGGCGGATGGATCTCTTCCCAGTTCATGTTGACGATGCGCTCCACCGAGCGAACCAGGAAACCCTGGGTCTTGGTGTTGTACTCCGTGATGATCACGAACGGACTGTTCTTGTCTTTCAACGCCCCGGAACCGGTCGCCATTGCCAGATCAAGGATCGGAATGGTCGCCCCCCGGATATTCGCCACCCCGCACACGACAGGACTGGACTTGGGCATCAACGTCAGCGACGGGCATTGCAGCACTTCCCGCACTTTGAACACGTTGATTCCGTAGAGCTGCTGACCGTCGAGACGGAACAACAACAGCTCCAGGCGATTCTGCCCTACCAGTTGCGTGCGCTGGTTCACCGAATCCATTACACCAGCCATGCCCAGACTCCTACACCAACGCCAAGTGTTGTTGCGACGCACATTCATTGCTAAACGGCACGGCGCTTGCTTTTTAACTCGTATGAACGCTCAAACGACATTTTTCCGACGCCTGACCTCCCGCACCCGCAAAGCGCTGTGCGCGACGTCTGCCGTCTGCTTGTTTTTCGCTGGCAGCCCTGCCGGTGCTGATACGGTTACCTTGCCTGACATGCTTATCGGCGTCACCCAGGGCTTTCTTGAGTTCACCGTAGAAGACTATCTGGCTACCAGTCAAACGGAAGGTCGCTACGAAATCGAGGTCAACCAGCTCGACCCGCGTATGCGCATGCCTATGTGCGACAAGGAATTGACAGCGTCGCTGGAGAGTCCGGCACGCCCGCTGGGTCGGGTTACGGTCAAGGTGCGATGCGAGGGAAGCTCGCCGTGGACGGTGTTCGTGCCCGCTCAAGTCCGCCTGTTTCGCGAGATTGTCACCACCACCCGCCCGCTGAAACGCGCCGGAATTATCGAGCCGCAGGACGTGACCTTGCGTGAACGCGACATCAGCCAGATCAATCAGGGTTTCCTGACGTCGGTGGATGAAGCCATCGGGCAGAAATTAACCCGACCAACGGTCGCCGATCAGGTGATCACTCTGGTGCATCTGGAACAGGCTGAAGTGGTGCGCAAGGGTGATCAGGTGGTCATCATCGCCCGCAGCGGTACCCTCGCCGTGCGCATGCCCGGCGAAGCTCTGGCCAATGGCGGTCTGAAAGAACAGATCCGGGTGAAAAACCTCAATTCCAACCGGGTGATCAAGGCGCAAGTCATCGCGCCGGGCCAGGTGGAAGTGGCCATGTAAAACGCTCAGGCAGAAAACTGGCGCCGATCTCGACGCTTCCCTAAACTGTGCCGAAGCAGAACACGCTTCGGCACATGCAGCTCATTGCAAAGTGAGCCTAAAGTTTTCCAGGGAATGGCCGAGAACATGGCAAGCGTCCAAATTCCCAGAGGTTTTTAACATGGTCATCGATTTCAGCCGTTTGAACAGCTCCTCGTCACTTACGGGCAGTACACGTACCAGCAACGCCAAGGAAACCGCCGAATCCGGCACCTCCGCGCCGCTGAATACCCAGGCCGAAACGGCCAGTACCGCAAAAAGCGGGGAATCGGTACACCTCAGCAATGAGGCTCAACAGTTGCAGAAGGTCACTGACAAGCTGCGCGATCAGCCTGCCGTCGACAAAGCCCGCGTGGCCGAGTTGAAAGCAGCGATTGCCGATGGCAGCTATAAAGTCGACAGCAACCGTGTAGCCAGCAAACTGCTCAACTTCGAAGCCCAGCGCTAGGCTTTTGCCGGCGCCAGGCTTTTGGACGCTTAGAACCCAAGGCCAGCCATGCACGACACTAATTTATTGCAACTGATCACCGACGACTTTGCTCCAGCTCAACAATTGCTGGAGTTACTGCAAACCGAGTCCCTCGCCTTGCACGGTCGCGACATGCCTTTGCTCGAAGATATTCTGGCGCGCAAACAGGCATTGATCATTCTGCTTGAACAGCATGGCCGCAAGCGCAGCGAAATCCTCGCCAGCCTCAACCTGCCGCTCGACCGTCAGGGCCTGGAGCAACTGGCCAGCCACTCGAGCATTGGCGACCAGTTGCTGGCTCAGAGCGACGTGCTGACCGACCTGATTGCCCAGTGCCAGGCGGCCAACGTCAAGAACGGCCAGTCGATCCAGATTCAACAGGCCGCCACGGCCAATCAGTTGGAAATCCTCACCGGGGGCGAGCCGCCAGCGTTGTATGACGCCTCGGGCACTTTCGCCAAACCCACCAAGCCGCGTACGCTCAGCCAGGCGTGAGCCATTCGACGTGCCTGCACTATCAACCCGCGAAACATGCTGGCAAAATGCTGGCTAGTCGTAGTCAAATTTTGTCTGGAGATTGAGAAAACGTGCCAAACGCCCTAAGCGCGGATGACAGTCCGCAGCCCCCAAAGGTGCTGACCACGCCCCTGGAAATCTCCAGCAACCTGCGCCAGCTGCAAGAAAGCCACGACCCGCTGATCATCACGTTCCATGAGCGCAGCCAGCGCTTTCAGAGCTACCTGATCAAGGTCGACCGCGATACCGCGACCATCGCCCTGGACGAAATGATCCCGCGCGATGGCGAGCGTTTTCTGCTGGCGGGCGAACCGTTCAAGGTCGAAGGCTTCCACGAGGGCGTGCGCATCGCCTGGGAATGCACCGGCACGCTGAACATCGAAGAGTCCGAAGGCGACCGCTTCTACACCGGCGACCTGCCAACCGAAGTGGTTTACCACCAGCGTCGCAACGCCTTTCGCGCAGCCCTGAAGCTGACCGATCTGGTCAGCGTCGAACTCGGCGGCGAAAAGCTTAAGGCGCCGATCAACGGCAAACTGCTGGATATTTCCGCCACCGGCTGCAAGCTGCGCTTCGAAGGCGACATTACTGATCGCCTGCAACTGGGCCAGGTCTACGACCGCATGATCGCCACCCCGCTGTTCGGCAATCAGCCCATCTCGGTCGAACTGCGTTATCTACACTTCGAAGAAAAGCTCAACATCACCTTCGCCGGTCTGCGTTTCCACAACATCAGCGGCCAGGCAGCGCGCAACGTCGAGCGCTTCGTTTATCAGCTGCAACGTGAAGCACGCCGGTTCGATAAAGACGATCTGTGATTCGTACAGGCAAATAGAAAGGGCAGTCCCTCGCGGGACTGCCCTTTTTTATGGCGGAAATTTTTCTGCCAGCACCGAACACCTGTGGCGAGGGAGCTTGCTCCCGCTGGGGCGCGAAGCGCTCCCCGCCCTTATCTGACAAGCGGGGCCTGCTGCGCAGTCCAGCGGGAGCAAGCTCCCTCGCCACAGCCACAGCCACAGCCACAGTTACAGTTACAGTTACAGTTACAGTTACAGCGTCTGCCTCTGAACAGCCTTACTCTCACCCGACTCAGGGTCTGGCCCCACTGATGTCCGGTGTCGGTTTATCGCCCTCATCAGCCGAATCAGTTTCCACCGCTGCTTCAGGCTGCACTTCGGGATCTGGCTCCGGTTCCGGTTCCGGCGCCACCGTGGTCTGCATCTGCTCCTGCACCACCTGCTCATCCACTCGCGGATCGAGCGCTGCAACCAGCGGCGAACTCGACATGCTGTCCGGCATAGCCACGTGATGCAGCGGTGCGTCGTCGACCTGATGCAGATTGGTCACGGCTTTCGGGCGGATGCGCCACACCAGCACCAACGCGAAGAAGCTGAAGAACGCGTACAGGCTCTGACTGCCAAACAACTTCATCAGCACGCCCGCCAACAGCGGCCCGATGCTCGCACCCACACCGTAGGTCACCAGCAGCATCGCCGTCAGCGAAACCCGGCGATCGCCCTCGACGTGGTCATTGGAGAACGCCACCGCCAGCGGATACAGGCAGAACTGCACCAGCGAACAGAGGAAGCCAACCACAAACAGCACCTCCAGCGGCACCCGCGGCAGGATCGCCAACGGCAACGCCGCCACCGCCAGGAACCCGGCAAAGCAACGGATCAGCAGCGCCCGGTCATAACGGTCGGACAACCAGCCCAACGGCCACTGCACCAGCAGTCCGGCAAAAATGCAGCTACCCATGAACAGACCGACCTGCTCGGTCGACAGCCCCTGCTGCGAGGCATACAGCGGTGCCAGACCGTAGAACGAGCCAATGATCAGGCCGGCGCCGAGCACCGTGCTCAACGATTGCGGCACGCGCTTGATAAAGAAGCGCGGCTCCATCGGCGCCGGATGCAGCGGCGCCGGGTGAATCCGCCGGGTCAGCGCCACCGGCACCAGACACAGGGCAAAACACAGGGCGACCAGCATCAGCAGCTCCAGACCGAGGCCCGGGTGCATGACCAGAATCAGCTGACCGAGCACCAACCCCAGATACGAAGCGATCATGTAACCGCTGAACACCAGCCCGCGCTGATTGGCATCGGCCTGCTCGTTGAGCCAGCTCTCGATCACCATGTATTGGCACATCATGCCCAGACCGACGATGGTCCGCAGCACCAGCCACGCCGGCAGCCAGTCGACCAGTCCATGCCCGAGCACCGCCGCGCCGACAATCCCGGCACAGGCGGAATAGGCGCGAATGTGTCCGACCCGGGCGATCAAGCGGTGACCGATCTTGCCGCCCAGCACCAGACCGAAATAGTTGGCCGCCATCAGCGCACCGACCCACAGTCCATCGACATGGTCAGCGGCCAGGCGCAATGCCAGATAAGTAGATAGAAGGCCCGAGCCGATCAACATCATCAGCGAGGCGAAATACAGCGCTCGAAAGGATTTCCAGATTTGGCGCATCGGCGTTCCGAGCGGCTCCTTGCAGTGAGTATCGGGCTATCCAAACGATAGCCCGATGACGACAGTTCGTCAGGCCTGGGCTGCTAGAACACGCCGTTCCCAGGGAGTGATTTCATCAAAGAAGCTGGTCAACTCCATGGTCTTCGAAGCGATGTAGCCTTCGATGAACTCCTGTCCGAACAGTTCCCTGGCCAATTGACTACGTTTCAGACGCTCGAGCGCGGCATGCAAGGTACACGGCAGCGAAAGATTGTCCGGCACTTCGAATTCGCCCTGAATCGCCGCGGTCGGTTCCAGCTCATGCTCGATCCCATGCAAGCCGGCGGCCAGACTCGCGGCAATCGCCAGATACGGGTTGGCATCGGCGCCGGGCAAGCGGTTTTCGACGCGCCGGGCCACTGGTGAACTGGCTGGAATCCGCAGCCCGGCGGCGCGGTTGTCGTGAGACCAGCAGGCATTGTTCGGCGACGCATACGGGTGACACAGACGCTGATAGGAGTTCACGTTCGGCGCGAACAGCGCAGTGAAATCAGCCATGCCCGCCTGCTGCCCGCCGATGAAATGGCGGAACATCGCCGTCGGCTCGCCGCTCTGGTCGCTGAACACATTGTTGCCGGTGGCGATCTCGACGAGACTCTGGTGAATGTGCATCGAACTGCCCGGCGTGTGCGCCAGCGGCTTGGCCATGCACACTACGCTCAGACCATGCTTGAGCGCGACTTCCTTGAGCAGGTGTTTGAACAAGAAGGTCTGATCGGCGAGCAACAGCGGATCACCATGCAGCAAGTTGATCTCGAACTGGCTGACGCCCATTTCATGCATGAAGGTATCGCGCGGCAGACCGAGGGCGGCCATGCATTTATAGACTTCGCTGAAGAATGGCCGCAGGCCATTGTTGGAACTGACACTGAACGCCGACTGACCATCCTCGCGGCGTCCATCTAGGCCTACCGGCGGGCGGAACGGCTGAGTCGGATCGGTGTTCGGGGCGAAGACAAAAAATTCCAGCTCGGTCGCCACCACCGGCGCGAGACCGCGCGCGGCGTAACGGGCGATGACTTTTTTGAGTTGACCGCGGGTCGACAGATTGGAGCTTTCGCCGCTCAGTTCGTCGGCATCGCAGATGGCCAGGGCACGTGGCTCGTCGCTCCATGGCAGGGGATGGATCATGCTCGGCTCGGCCACCAGCGCGAGGTCGCCGTCATCGCTGCCGTAAAACCGCGCCGGCGGATAACCGCCCATGATGCATTGCAGCAGCACTCCCCGCGCCATCTGCAAACGCCGCCCTTCGAGGAAACCCTCGGCGGTCATCACCTTGCCGCGCGGCACGCCGTTCAAATCCGGCGTGACACATTCAATCTCATCAATGCCGGTCAGTCGCTGCGCGAGTGAACGCTGGCCATCGGTTGTCATGACGCAATCCTTGTTATTGTGCGAGCCGCAAGCGGCGACCCGTACAAAATAGGCTCCGGCTGTTCGGAATATCAAGCAACGTCAAACAAAAAAGGCCTCCACTGAATTTCCGTGTAGGAGCTGCCGCAGGCTGCGATCTTTTGATCTTAAAAAAAGTCAAAAGATCGCAGCCTGCGGCAGCTCCTACAGGGGGCATGCCTTCAGGGCAGGTAGAGGCTAAACACCCCGCCACCCAATGGTCCGCCATTGCGAATTTCGGTGTGCCCGACCACGCCATTGCGTTGGTGCAACGCAGCAATACGGTTGGCGAAATACAGGCCCAGGCCAGTGCTGCCGCTGCCGTGATTGATGCCTTGCACGTAATCGGCCTGACGCTCGAGCATTTCGGCCGGGTAACCGGCGCCGTCATCGTTGATGCTCAACACCAGTTGCCCGGCCTCGTCACTGACGGTAATCAGCAGCGACTCGCGGGCATGACGAATGGCGTTGTTGATGCAGTTGCCCAACACCGAGGCAACCAATTCGCGATCGAAGAACCCCAGCGGGCTCAAGGGATCGACTTCGTAGGTGGCAATGATCCCGCGACTGGCGAACACCTCTTGATGCGCCGCCAGTTGCGCCTCGATGAAATCATCCAGTTCGTGATACGCCGGTTGCAGCGGCAACTGGTTGACGCCGAGTTTGTACAACCCGAGCAACTGCACCAGCATGCCGTTGAGGTGGGCGAACTCGAAGTCGATCACGCCCTGCTCCGCCCCACCGCGTTGCGCTTCGGGCAAGCGCGCCAGCCACTGGCTGTGGGCCTGCATCAGCATCGCCAGCGAGTTCTTCATGTCGTGAACGGTGGAGGCAATCACCGTGGAGAAATCCAGCGCCTGCTCGTCTTGGTTCATTCGCCAAACGCCTTGCTTTTCAGCTTCTGATAACGCGCAAACCGCGCGTCGGTGTCGGGCATCAGGCCGACCATTTTCAGGCAGGCCCGACATTCTTCCAGCTCCGCCGACGGCACACTGGTGTCGGTGCCGTGCAGCAGCGACTGGGCCATGTTCAGCGCGATACTGATGTTCTTCGGTTGCATCTTCAGCGCCTTGCGGAACACCTCGCGGGCCTCCACCAGGTTGCCGGTCTTGTACACGCGCACGCCCTGCCGGTTGAGGTCGGCAGCGGCGTTGCTCGAACTGAGGATAGTCGGGTCGTCGGTGAGCTTGGCGATGTCTTTCATCACCGCCGGATCGTCACCGTAGATCTCCGCACAGCTCTTGAGCATCGAAGTGCCCGCCTCGGCCTGACCGAGCATCTGCAATTGCTTGGCGACCAGCAGCGCCGCTTCAGGGCTCATGAACTGTTCCATGCCGTCGAGGCGCATCAGCGCTTGTTCGGTAAGCTTGTCGGCAGTCTCGGCATCGTTGAGCAGCAGACTGGTGGCCTTCATCAGCCGCGCACGAATCTGCAGGCCCGGGTCAGACGGGTTCTCTTTGGCGACGGCGCTGAGCGTGGTGTTGATCTCCAGCCGCGTGCGCGTATCGAGACCGCGCTCACTGCCCTTGCTGATCAAGGCATGAGCCAGGCCGAGGTTGCTTTCCGGATCCTTGAAGCGCGACTGCGCGCCTTGCGCCACAGCCTGCCGATAGGCGCGGGACGCGGTGTCGAAGTCTTCGTTGGCCATCGCCAGTTTGCCGAGCAGCGCCTGCCGGCGCACCGCCAGCGGCGACAGGCGAATCGCCTCCTCCAGCACCCGCTGCGCGCCTTTGGTATCGCCCTCCGCGACCAGCACATCGGCCATGCCGTCGTACAGCGCCGGCATCATCGGGAACACCTTCAGGGCTTTTTCGTAGACACCCTTGGCCTGCGCCACTTGCCCACGCTTGAACAGCAACTTGCCCAGCCCGGCAAACGCCCACGGCAACGGCCGGTCAGCAATGATGCTGTCGTAGAGGCGTTCGAGCGCTTCATTCTGGTTCATGTCGCGCAGCGCATCGGCGCGATAACGCAGGCACAGCGGCGAATAACGGATGTCCTGCTTGCACAGCGCAATACAGGCATTGAGCACCTCGACCGGCTTACCGCGATCAAGCGCTTGCAAAATCGGTTTGAGCAACGTCTTGCGCTGCTCCAGACGCTCCAGGCGCTGGGCCAGGCCGGAGCGGTTGAACGGCTTGGTCAGGTAAGCATCCGGCTCGTGCTCCAGGGCACTGAGCACCATCGCCTGACTGGTCTCGGCGGTCACCATGACAAATACCGCTTCATGGCTGATGAGCTTTTCCGACATCAGGTCTTCGAGCACTTGCTGGCCATTCTTCTTGCCGTCGCCGAGGTGGAAATCCTGCAGAATGAAGTCATAAGACTTCTGCGCACACATCTTCAGCGCCTGCTCGCCGGTATCGGCGGTATCCACATCCTTGACCCCCAGTTCGCGCAGCATCGAGCGTACGGAACTGCGGAAATCCGAGAAATCATCGACGATCAGAAAACTCTTTTGGTGATACGACAGCATCGAGGATTTCCAGGCAATTGAAGTAGGTGAACCGGGGGGCGTTTTCACAGGCGCGCAGATGATAGCTGGAGGCTAAATGCTATCAAGCGATTTCGTGCGAGTTTGAGGTCGCCGAATGAGTTATCGGCAAGGGGTGGGGTTCTCTGAAGTGGAGGGGTTCAAGATTCCTTGTGCAGCGATTACCCTGCGCGCCGGGTCATCTTTTCACTACAGGGTTTATCTCGACGGGCGACACGGGCGAAGCGTGGAAGGCTATCGACGTCAACCGTTCCGGTTTCGTGGATCTCCTCGCGGATGCGAGACGAGGGGGCCTTGTATTCGCGGTTTCCGGAATCGGAAGAAGGTTGGCGAGAATGAATTGAAGATGGGGGGGGCCAAGGAGATTGGGATGTCATGGAGAGTAATCCTCCCAGCCGGGCCCTCCATAAGGCGTCTTATCCAGCTCGGGAAAATCCGTCGTCCACTCCCCCCAGTCCATGTACTCATAGTACTTGTTCATCGCTTCAAAGCGGCTTGCCGCCTCAACTTCCCAAATCAGTTTTGACCCCGGCTCAAGGAGCGCGCGCGATTCATCACCCTGAGGCCCGGAGGGACAAAACAATTGCAAGCCATCAGGTTCCAGCCATAGTTCATGTTTCAAGGTTCATCCTCATTGGTCTGAATGAGCCATTGGCTGTATTTCACTGCGAAACGAACCTTCAACCCAAGCCGAGAGACGCAAGTTCGGTAGTTAGAAATAGTCTACGTCAGCAGTAGCTAACGTCGACCAAAGACTCAGCTCTTCTTGCAGAGCAATACCTTGGTACGAGGTCGCGATTACTAAAAAGCCCCGACAGGCAATAACCTAAGCGGGGCTCTTTGCATGCTTGAAGCGATCCTTTTGCCCCCCTCTGCACCCACGAGGCTCGGACGTTCGTCGCTTAAATCGCTGGAAGCATAGATATATATGGTGTCCCAGGGCAGGTTCGAACTGCCAACCTTCCCCTTAGGAGGGGGATGCTCTATCCAATTGAGCTACTGAGACACTGAGTTGTCGTGGCCGGACACGGCGCGACGGACGGCGTGCATGTTAACGGCCAGCCCCTGATTTGTCATGTCGTCCGTGGGCTTTTTAAGTGTAGGCAGGCGCCCTGCGATACTGCGGGAACATTTACCGTGCAATTTGCACTGCCGCGAAAAAGCCATCATTGCAGATTGCAACCCGAAGCTTGGGAAAAACCCTTGCAAATCCTTGTTTTTAAAGGACTTCACAGCGGTTAGACTGTTGGCACGCCGGGTGCTTTGTCTGTTCGTATAACAGCACAAACGGAGTCGGCCCCATGAACAGCACTCTCTTGCTTGCAAACGCAATCGCACTGGCGGTTTTGGTCGGCTTTCATTTTGTTCCCGAGCGTGCTGAACCGGTGGCCCAACGCATGCCGCATTACTTGCAGGTGCAGAAAGCGCCGCAGTGGGCGGTGCTGAGCGATCAGAGCGACTTCGCGGCGCAGGCGGTCAATGAGCCTGAGCAAGCACTGCCGACGCGCGACACCGAACGTCTGGTTTTTTGAAATATCTTCAGGAGTACAGCATGTCCAAATCAGCCGCAGGATTTCTGATCCTCGCCTTATTGAGTGGCGTTGTGCATTTTTCGCTGTTCGAGGAAACCACAGTCACCCTGCCCTTGATCGGCTGCGGCGTGTTTGCAGTGTTGTTTGTACTGGCCCTGGTGGCCGGGCGCAAAATCAAGTTTGATCCGGTGCTGCGTTAAGCCGGATCAAGTCCAGCAGTTGCTTGACGGCGTCCGCCAGTTCGCCCGAGTTGTCGATCAGATGCACGGGCAAGTCAGTTGCCCTTCTGTCCTTGAACAGCGCATTGCGCGCCAGCCTCGCATCGATCTGCTCAGGCGTCTCCCGGCCACGTCTGAGCAGACGTTCACGCAAGACCTCATCCTTGACCGTCAGCAAAACCGGCAGCAGGCTTGGATAGCGCTCAAGCGCCTGACGCAGATTGGCGCGTGAGCCGTTCACCAGCACGGATTGCCCAGCGCGTAACCGTTCGTCCATTTCTGCCGGAATGCCATAAGCCAGCCCATTGGCCTGCCAGGCCAGCGAGAAATCCCCGGCTTGCTGGCGTCGCTCGAACTCTTCGGGCGTCACGCCAATGGCATCCTCACCCACCGATTCCGCTGATCGGGTAATCACCCTGCGAATGATTTCACAGTTCAACGTGCGCAAAGACTCACGCGCGGCCTCGATCAGGCTGTCCTTTCCTGAACCGGAGGGTCCCATCAGATAAATAAGCCTGCCATCCATCCTGAAAACGCCCTCCAACGGGTGTTTGCCCTAGTAAATCGGCAGATTGCCACTATCCTGTACAGGTAAGGAACAAGGATTGAAAATCCGCATAGCATGCACGTTCTGACGTCATCGGACATCAACAGATGTGCACCCGGAAGCGGTCAGTGATGCGGGCCAGGGCAAAGATTTCAAACCAGTCCGCATTTCTGATAATTGGTGCTGGCATTACGCCTTTACCCAGCTCAATATTTGTCACAGAATTGACGCCAATGATCTGGCAATTTTGAGGCATGATGCGCGCCTCTTAACAATTCAGGTTGAACCATTTGGCGCGGATGCTTGTCCTACCACACATCCTGCGGCCAATCCCGAGAACCGCTCCCCTGAACTAACCGGTTAAATATATGCGCCCATTGAAACAGGCAATTTATTCCAGCCGTACGGCTGACAAGTTCGTCGTACGTCTGCCAGACGGGATGCGTGAACGCATTGCCGAGGTGGCTCGCAATCATCATCGCAGCATGAACTCCGAAATCATTGCGCGCCTTGAGCAGAGTCTTATTCAGGAAGGCGCACTGGGCGAAGAGCTGAGCATGCGCCTGGACAGCCCGGAGCTGTCGCTGCACGAGCGCGAACTGCTGCAACGCTTCCGTCAGCTATCTCACCGTCAACAGAACGCTCTGGTGTCGCTGATCGCTCACGACGCCGAGATGGCCGCAGACGCGTCCTGATCTACATCGAACATCTCAAGCCAGCTTAAGTGCTGGCTTTTTTTTGCCTGAAATCTGACCCGAGCAAACCTTGTGGTGAGGGGATTTATCCCCGATGGACTGCGCAGCAGGCCCTCTTCCGGGGTCGCTGCGCAACCCATCAGGGATAAATCCCCTCACCACAGATAAATCCCCTCACCACAGATCAATACACAGGCACAAATAAATACACAGGCACAAAAAAGCCCGCCAATTGGCGGGCTTTTGCATGGCAATGAATCAGAGCAGGAAGATCGTCGCCAACCCCAGGAAGATGAAGAAGCCACCGCTGTCGGTCATTGCCGTGATCATCACACTGGCGCCCATCGCCGGGTCGCGGCCCATCTTGGCCAGCGTCATCGGGATCAACACTCCCATCAGCGCCGCGAGCAGCAGGTTGAGGGTCATCGCCGCCGTCATCACCACACCCAGCGACCAACTGCCGTAAAGCAGGTAGGCGACCACGCCGATCACCCCACCCCAGACCAGACCGTTGATCAACGCCACCGCCAGCTCCTTGCGCATCAGCCGCGAAGTGTTGCCGGTGCTGACCTGGTCGAGCGCCATGGCACGCACGATCATGGTGATCGTCTGGTTGCCGGAGTTACCGCCGATACCCGCCACGATCGGCATCAGCGCCGCCAGCGCCACCAGTTTCTCGATCGAGCCTTCGAACAGACCGATCACCCGCGACGCGACAAAGGCCGTGATCAGGTTGATTGCCAGCCACGCCCAACGGTTGCGCAGGGACTTCCAGACCGAGGCGAAGATGTCTTCCTCTTCGCGCAGACCGGCCATGTTGAGGACTTCGCTTTCGCTCTCCTCACGAATCAGGTCGACCATTTCGTCGATGGTCAGACGGCCGATCAGCTTGCCGTTCTTGTCGACCACCGGGGCCGAGATCAAGTCGTAACGTTCGAACGCCTGAGCAGCGTCATAGGCGTCTTCGTCCGGGTGAAAACTCACCGGATCACTGGCCATGACTTCAGCAACCTGTTTCTCCGGGTCGTTGACCAGCAGACGCTTGATCGGCAGCACGCCCTTGAGCACACCGTCGTAATCGACCACGAACAGTTTATCGGTGTGGCCCGGCAGCTCTTTGAGACGACGCAGGTAACGCAGAACCACTTCGAGGCTGACATCCTCACGGATGGTCACCATCTCGAAGTCCATCAACGCACCGACCTGCTCCTCGTCATAGGACAGGGCCGAACGAACGCGCTCGCGTTGCTGCTGGTCGAGCGTCTCCATCAGCTCATGGACGACGTCTCGCGGCAGCTCGGAGGCCAGGTCAGCAAGTTCGTCGGCGTCCATGTCCTTGGCCGCAGCCAGGAGCTCGTGATCGTCCATGTCGGCGATCAGCGTTTCACGAACGGAATCGGATACTTCGAGAAGAATGTCGCCGTCGCGATCAGCCTTGACCAGTTGCCAGAGCGTCAGACGGTCGTCCAGCGGCAAGGCTTCAAGGATGTAGGCAACGTCGGCGGAGTGCAGATCATCGAGTTTGCGTTGCAGCTCGACGAGATTCTGCCGGTGAACCAGGTTTTCGACCCGGTCGTGATGCGCGCCTTCCTGGCGATGAGTCAGGTCTTCGACAACCTTCTGGCGCTGCAGCAGCTCAACGACCTGAGCCAGGCGATCCTGCAGGCTTTCCTGGGTTTTCTTTACTTCGATTTCGGACATAGGCGAACTCCACTCCCAGCAGCGGGGCACGCCGGAAGGATCAATCAGTCAATTCATGATTGGTGAAACGGGCTACTGAGTAACTACTGGGTAAGTCCATGGAGGTTTTCCATAAGCCCCGGCGGGGCTGACGGGCGCAATGATACACCGCCTGACGGTTTTAAACGTTAAAAAATCGCGGTTGAAACAAGCGCTTGCGCGACAAAGCTGAGCGCTGTCCTGACCCGTCCAGATGCGACGACTCATCTTGAAAAGAAAACACAACGGCACTGAAAAATGTAGCGACTACCCTTGAGCGTAGACCGTCATGGAGGACGTCGAATGCTATCCAGAACATCCCGTTTTGTAGTCGCCAGCCTGCTCTGCCTGCCGCCCGCCGGGGCCGCCACCAGCCTTCACCGCTGCGAAGCGCCCGACGGCGGCATCACCTTCACCAGCCTGAGCTGCGCGAGCGACGAGCAGCTTTCAGAGCAACAGGTTCATCCCTACTCGCCCGGATCCGTCATACCGATCATGCCGGAACACAACCACGAGGAAATATCCGGTATGACAATCAGGGGACGTGAACCGGGTATTGTTGGCCGCCTCGAGGACAAATGCGGCAACCTGATCGATGCCCGTCAGCGCCGCGCAGCGATCATCAACCGACGGGTGATTGCCGGCATGAGCCAACAGGATGTCGAAAGCGCGCTCGGCAAACCGGACAAGGTGAATATTCGGACGTCGACAACGAGCTATCGCTACGACCTGAAACGAGGCCGCAGTGCTCAAGTCGATTTTGACGAGCAGGGATGCGTGAAAGGAAAAGCCAAATCGCAGGCAACAAAAAGCCCGCGTTAAACGCGGGCTTCTTGAATATGGTGCACTCGACAGGATTCGAACCTGTGACCGCTCGGTTCGTAGCCGAGTACTCTATCCAGCTGAG
This sequence comes from Pseudomonas sp. NPDC088414, assembly GCF_044753325.1. Classification (NCBI taxonomy): domain Bacteria; kingdom Pseudomonadati; phylum Pseudomonadota; class Gammaproteobacteria; order Pseudomonadales; family Pseudomonadaceae; genus Pseudomonas; species Pseudomonas sp. NPDC088414. Next base: position 57,662 of record NZ_JBIVMY010000035.1, read on the forward strand.
CTACGAGTGCATTTTGTGTTTTTAGACCAGATCACAACTGGTTGAAGCCAAGTTGCCTGTATTGCTACAAACGACTCTTAAATGGTGCACTCGACAGGATTCGAACCTGTGACCGCTCGGTTCGTAGCCGAGTACTCTATCCAGCTGAGCTACGAGTGCATTTGTGTTTTTAGACCAGACCACAACTGGCTGAAGCCAAGTTCTTTATATCGCTATAAACAACTCTTAAATGGTGCACTCGACAGGATTCGAACCTGTGACCGCTCGGTTCGTAGCCGAGTACTCTATCCAGCTGAGCTACGAGTGCATTTGTTGCGCCGCATTATAGCCCGTCTAATCTCTATTCCAACCACTTTTTCTAATAAATTCAAGAACTTACCGTAAAAGCGAGATTACAACGGACTGAGC
>NZ_JBIVMY010000036.1:0-57877 GCF_044753325.1 Pseudomonas sp. NPDC088414
ATCAAGTCGATCACAGATTTCGGTATCTTCATTGGTCTGGACGGCGGCATCGACGGTCTGGTTCACCTGTCCGACATCTCCTGGAACGTAGTGGGCGAAGAAGCCGTACGTCGTTTCAAGAAGGGCGACGAACTGGACACCGTCATCCTGTCGGTTGACCCAGAGCGCGAGCGCATCTCCCTGGGCATCAAGCAACTGGAAAGCGATCCGTTCTCCGAGTACGTCTCGGTTAACGACAAAGGCGCTATCGTTACTGGCACCGTGAAAGAAGTTGACGCCAAAGGCGCCATCATCGTTCTGGCTGACGACATCGAAGCGACCCTGAAAGCCTCCGAAATCAGCCGTGACCGCGTTGAAGACGCGCGCAACGTTCTGAAAGAAGGCCAGGAAGTTGAAGCCAAGATCATCAGCGTTGATCGCAAGAGCCGCGTAATCCAGCTCTCGATCAAGTCGAAAGACGATGCTGAAGAGAAAGAAGCCATCCAGAGCCTGAAAGCAGCTCCGGAAGGTGAAGCAGCTGACACCACTATGGCGGCACTGCTGCGTCAAGCAATGGCCAAACAGAACTAAGTTCTGCTTGATCATGAAAAAGGGCGACTTCGGTCGCCCTTTTTTGTGCCCGCGATTTGATGAGGTGTGCCGCGGTTTGCGTATGTCGGGGCTGTGGTGAAACCAATCTCTTCAGCGAGTTGTCTGTTTCTTTAATCGGATCAATCGCCTATTCGCGACTAAGCTGGGTATTACTCGTGCGGTAGTCGGGCGTTGCCTGGCATAAGGAAGTGGATGAACAGGTTTATTGTGTTGATTGTAGTGTTGGTTTTGGCTGGATGTACCACAAGTGCCAAAACGCATGCCGTGCGCGGCGTCAGCGGTATCGAGATCGACTGCTCTGGTCTGGGTTCGGGGTGGGAGAAGTGCCAAAGACGCGCGGCGAAGGAGTGTAAGGGGGCGGGTTACAGGGTAATCAACCGATCTGACCAGGCCAGGGATGAAGATGAATATCCGTTTGGCTTCAATCCCGCAGGCTACGTCACTCGAACCATGCTGGTTATGTGCCGTTGAATGTGCGCGGCTTCGGTTTGTGCTTTTGTGCACTGAAAACAGGCGTTTCGGCGCCAAGGAAGATATGTCAATCCCTGGGCTGTTCAAAATCTTCCGGGCGTGCTAAAACCTTTCAAGCGCTGATCTAGCTGCTTGAAAAAGAAGGGAAAAATATGACGAAGTCGGAGTTGATCGAACGAATTGTCACCCATCAAGGGCTACTCTCATCCAAGGATGTGGAGCTGGCCATCAAGACCATGCTTGAACAAATGTCCCAGTGCCTGGCTACCGGCGATCGCATCGAGATCCGTGGGTTTGGCAGCTTCTCTCTGCACTACCGTGCGCCGCGCGTCGGTCGCAATCCGAAGACCGGTCAGTCGGTCAGCCTTGACGGCAAGTTTGTTCCGCATTTCAAGCCGGGCAAGGAATTGCGTGATCGGGTAAACGAGGAAGAGGAGGAGGGGGTTTGACAGTCGCTATTTCTCAAGGAGTCACTCATGCGTAACCTCAAGCGCATGCTTCTTGGCGTTTTCATTTTATTGTTGGTATTGGTGATTCTGGCGTTCGTGCTCGAGAATCAGCAATCCACCTCGTTGATGTTTCTCGGTTTGGCTGGGCCACAACTTCCACTATCGTTGGTGGTGGTGTGCGCATTGCTCGTTGGCATGCTGATTGGTCCGATCCTTGGGTGGTTTCTGGGGCGTTCGTCCAGAGCTGCACGAAAGCGCCTTGTCTGAGTTGGATGGTTGCAGCGCGCCTATCAAATTTGGGTCGTCGCTTGTCCATATCCATTAGTAAAACGTTCATTAAGCTGTAAAATGCAACCCTTGTTCGATAGTGGTCTATTTCCACGTCGATTCAGACTGACTCTGACGGAAGCCCTGAGGTTGGTGGCTTCCGCATTCATGGATTAGACAGCGCCCTTATATGGCCTGTCCGCAGCTCAAGGGTATGCTTTCGCGTGAAAATTCTAGTTACCGGCGGCGCCGGGTTCATCGGCTCGGCAGTCATCCGTCACATCATCTCCAACACCACCGACTCTGTCGTTAACGTTGATAAGCTGACCTACGCCGGTAACCTGGAGTCTTTGGCTGAGGTCAGTCATGACTCGCGATACGCTTTTGAGCGTGTTGATATTTGTGATCGTGATCAGATTGATCGTGTTCTGCGTGAGCATCAACCCGATGCGATTATGCATCTGGCCGCAGAATCTCATGTTGATCGCTCTATTTCCGGGCCTTCCGAGTTCATCCAGACCAACATCATCGGCACTTACACATTGCTTGAGGCGGCTCGCCATTATTGGGCTGCACTGGATGATGCGCGTAAAGCCAGCTTCCGTTTCCATCACATTTCGACTGACGAAGTTTATGGTGATCTGGAAGGTCCGGAAGATCTGTTCACTGAAACTACACCTTATCAGCCTAGTTCCCCGTACTCGGCCAGCAAGGCCAGTTCCGATCACCTGGTTCGCGCATGGGCTCGCACCTACGGCTTGCCGACACTGGTGACAAACTGCTCGAACAATTACGGCCCTTGCCACTTTCCCGAGAAGTTGATCCCGTTGATCATTCTCAATGCACTGGAAGGCAAGCCATTGCCGGTCTATGGCAAAGGCAATCAGGTTCGCGATTGGTTGTATGTCGAAGACCATGCGCGTGCGCTGTACAAGGTTGTAACTGAAGGTGTCATTGGCGAGACCTACAATATTGGTGGTCACAACGAGAAGCAGAACATTGAGGTTGTCCATACTCTTTGCGCGCTGCTTGACGAGCTTCGTCCTGATTCCGCGCATCGCCCGCACGCAAGTCTGATTGCTTATGTGCAGGATCGCCCTGGCCATGACCAGCGCTACGCGATCGATGCAAGCAAGATTCAACGTGAGCTTGGCTGGACGCCGGAAGAAACCTTCGAAACCGGTATTCGCAAGACTGTCGAGTGGTATTTGCAGAACACTGAGTGGGTTGCTCACGTGAAGAGCGGCAGCTATCAGCAGTGGATCGATCAAAACTACGCAGACCGTTCAAAAAAAGCATGAAAATCCTTCTACTTGGAAAAAACGGCCAGGTAGGCTGGGAGCTGCAACGCTCCCTGGCTCCTCTGGGCGAACTGGTTGCTCTGGATCGCCACCCGGCTGGCGGTCTGACTGGTGATCTGTCTGACCTTGACGCGCTGCGTAATACGATTCGTCAGGTCAAGCCCGACATCATTGTCAATGCGGCGGCTTACACTGCCGTTGATAAGGCCGAGTCCGAAATCGAGTTGGCTGATCGCGTGAACGGTCTCGCCACGAAGGTTATGGCGCAGGAAGCTGCGTCTTTGAACGCGTGGCTGATTCACTATTCCACCGACTATGTGTTCAGTGGTGAAGGCTTGGCTGCCTGGCGGGAGACCGACGCGGTATCGCCGGTCAATCACTATGGCGCCAGCAAGCTGGCAGGCGAACAGGCGATCGTCGCCTCGGGTTGCAGGCACCTGATTTTCCGTACAAGTTGGGTCTATGCAGCGCGTGGCAATAATTTCGCCAAGACCATGCTGCGTCTGGCCAAGGATCGCGAGACACTTGGTGTCATCGCCGACCAGATCGGTGCTCCAACAGGTGCTGACCTGATTGCTGACGTGACAGCATTGGCTATTCAGCGGGTTCTGCTCCGCCCTGAGTTGGCAGGTCTCTATCATTTGGCCGCTGCCGGCGAAATCTCATGGCACGGATATGCCTGTCATGTGATTGACCTTGCCAAGGCTAACGGTGAGGAGCTTGCCGTCAAGGCAATCAATCCAATAGATACCACCGCCTATCCGACTCCTGCGCGCCGCCCTCTGAATTCCCGACTGGACACTCAGAAACTGCGCGACAACTTTTCTCTACACTTGCCGGATTGGCAAAGTGGTGTAACCCGAATGATTATGGAAGTTCTGAATAAATGATCACGACAAATCGTAAAGGCATCATTCTCGCCGGCGGTTCCGGCACACGCCTGCATCCACTGACGCTCGGCGTTTCCAAGCAGATGCTGCCCATCTACGACAAGCCGATGATCTTTTATCCTTTGTCGGTGCTGATGCTGGCCGGCATGCGTGAAATCCTGATCATTTCCACGCCCGATGATTTGCCAAGCTTCCGCAAGTTGCTGGGAGACGGAAGTCTATACGGCATCAAGCTGACTTACGCGGAGCAGCCAAGCCCCGATGGTCTTGCTCAGGCGTTCATCATTGGTGAAGAGTTCATCGGTGATGATCCGTGCTGCCTGATTCTGGGCGACAATATTTTTCATGGTCAGCATTTCTCCGACAATCTGCGCTCAGCCTGCTCTCAGCAGGAGGGGGCCACAGTGTTTGGATATCATGTTTCTGATCCCGAGCGCTTCGGTGTCGTGGAGTTTGATGCGCAAGGTCGGGCGCTGAGCATTGAAGAGAAACCGGCCAAGCCCAAATCGAGCTATGCGGTTACCGGTTTGTATTTCTATGACAACAAGGTCGTCGAGATTGCCAAGGGAATCAAGCCTTCTCCGCGTGGTGAGCTTGAAATCACCGACGTAAATCGGGCCTATTTGAGCCAGGATTCCTTGAAGGTGGAGCTTCTTGGTCGCGGTTTCGCATGGTTGGATACAGGGACTCACGAGTCGCTGCTTGAGGCCAGTCACTTTGTGCATACGATCGAGCATCGGCAAGGTTTCAAGGTCGCATGCCTGGAAGAAATCGCCTACAACAATGGCTGGATTGATGCTGCCCAGCTCGCGCAACAGGCAGAGCGCTTGAAGAAAACCGGTTACGGGCAATATCTGCAGCAACTGTTGGAGACAGGTCATATCTGAATTTGCTCGGGAAAATTCAGTGCGCCCTTCTTTAGGGGTAATTCAGGGCTGGTATAGCGGTGAGACCCATTAAAGTTGCAATTTTGCTTGCTGCGTACAATGGCATGGCATGGATCGAAGAGCAGGTCGCTTCGATTCTTTGCCAGCGAGGGGTGGAACTCAACCTCTTTATCAGTATCGACCCCTCAACGGATGGTACTGAAGCCTGGTGTGCAGATCTTGCCGCCCGACATGATTGTGTGACAGTGCTGCCTACCGGTGATCGGTATGGCGGCGCTGCATGTAATTTCTATCGCTTGGTTCGTGATGTCGATCTGACTGCGTTTGATTTCGTCGGGTTTTCCGATCAGGACGATATTTGGCTTCCTGAGAAACTGAAGCGCGCCACCGATATTCTTGCAACCGGCGAATACTCCGCTTATTCGAGCAATGTCACGGCCTTTTGGTCGGATGGGCGAACTGTTGTTTTGAATAAGGCGCAGCCACAGGTTGCCTGGGATCATATATTCGAGGCGGCAGGTCCAGGTTGTACCTATGTATTCAGTCGCGCATTGGCGCAACACCTGAAGCAATCAATGCAGGCCAACTGGCATTCGCTGCAGGGTGTCACTTTGCATGACTGGTTCTGTTACGCCTTTGCGCGTAGCCATGGATATCGCTGGTTCATAGATCCTTTGCCTTCTATGCGATATCGGCAGCACGAGCACAATCAGGTGGGCGCGAATACCGGAATTTCCAATCTGATTGCTCGATACAAAACGATCCATGATGGTTGGTGGTTTGATCAGGTGCGATTGATTGTGCGGTTGGTGGGGCTGGATTCGGATCCTTTTGTTCGGCGCTGGTCGAAGCTGGGGCGTTGGCAGTTACTCAAACTATCACTGAGTGCTGCAAGTTGCCGGCGACGATGGCGTGACAAAGTGTTGTTTTTCTTTACCTGTTGGTTAACTTCTCTGTTAGGAGGGAAGGCAAGATGACTTCCCGAAGAGTATTGGTTACAGGTGCTACCGGTTTTGTCGGCGAGGCGGTCGTTCTCCGATTATTGCTTGATCAAGTGCTGACCCCGGTAGCTGTCGTCAGAAGGGCATCGTGTTTGTCGGGATTGTGCCCCACGGTAATGTTCGATCTTGCCAGTTCGAATGAGCTGCCCGAGTTCGAGAATATAGATGCGGTGATTCACGCGGCCGCGCGCGTGCATGTCATGAAAGAGGCAGCACCAGATGCGCTCGCAGCCTTTAGAAAAGTAAACGTCGACGGTACTGTGAAACTGGCGCGAAAAGCGGCGCAATCAGGGGTCAGACGCTTCATATTTATCAGTTCAATCAAGGTTAACGGTGAGGTGACACTGCCAGGTCATCCGTTCAAGGCCGATGACATCCCGGCGCCTCTTGATGCGTACGGCATTTCAAAGTTCGAGGCGGAAGAGGCGCTGAAGAGTATTGGTAAAGAGACCGGGATGGAGGTTGTCATTATCAGGCCTCCGCTTGTCTATGGGCCGGGTGTAAAGGCAAATTTCTACCGGATGATGAGCGTGCTGACGAGGCGGTTGCCGTTGCCGATGGGCGCAATCAATAATCGTAGAAGTTTGGTGGGTATCAGTAATCTGGTAGATCTGATTGTCACCTGTGTTGATCACGTTGGTGCTAGGAATCAGACCTTCCTGGTCAGCGATGGCAGAGATTTGTCCACTAGCGAACTGTTGCGTTGCCTGCGAGAGACAATCGGTGGCAAGGCGTTGCTGATACCTTTTCCCGAAGTGGTGCTCAGGGCGGTTTTGAGATTGTGTGGAATGCACTCTGTCATACAGCGAGTTTGTGGTTCTTTGCAGGTTGACATTACGGCAACAAAGACGGCTCTCGGTTGGTCTGCGCCTTATTCTCCAGAGGTGGAGTTAAAGAGGACAGCACTAAAGTTTCTTGAGAAGCAACAATAAATTATTATTGATATGGAGCTTTGGAAGTGCGGTTGGAATGTTATTAGGTTGCAGATGTTAGCAATAATTACTGGGGCTGTATCTTTTTTTTATTGTGATGTATAATGGGGGGTATTTTTATATTTGTTTTTGTGCTTGAGAGTAGTGGATCCCGTTGAGTTTTGAGTCGAAATATTTCCTCTTGGGGGTGCATTACCAATCTTACTTAAAGGATTAATGTGGTGGAGTTAAAGTGGAGTGGTTTTTGGAAGTTGTCATGGAAGTGCTGTTTTGCACATGACTAACTAATCATTCGCTTTTCTCTAATCAATGAGATGGATTTAAAATGAAGTTTGGTCAAGTGGATGATTCTGTGATTTTTATGAACGGTGTAGCAGAACATTTTGGGGCTTGCGAGTCGATCATTGTGGAAACTAACGTTAGGCAGTTACGCATCGTTTCAGATGGTGCAGGAAATCTCCCGAGCGATGCTGAGGTGTGCTGGTAATGGAAAAGTTTTCAATTTCGCCCCTGAATATGGTCAGTAGTTTCTGGAAAAATCGCGGACTTATCAAGGCTTTGGTCAAACGCGAAATTGTTGGGCGTTATCGCGGCTCCATGATGGGTATCCTGTGGTCATTCCTGATCCCAGTATTTATGTTGAGTGTGTATACACTTGTGTTCAGTGTTATTTTCAAGGCGCGCTGGGGTGGAGGAGGTGACTCTAAAGTCGAGTTCGCCCTGGTACTGTTTGCCGGTCTGCTGGTTTATAACTTTTTTGCTGAATGTATCAATAAATCACCGTTATTGATTACAAGTAATATAAATTATGTAAAGAAAGTTATTTTTCCTCTTGAGATTCTGCCTTGGGTCAGTATGGGGGCGGCTCTGTTTCATGCGCTGATCAGTTTAAGTGTTTGGATTGCAGCCTATGCCTTGCTTTTTGGTATTCCTCATTTGACCGTATTTCTTATTCCTCTGGTTTTTTTGCCGCTCATATTGTTTGTGATGGGGTTTTCCTGGTTGCTCGCTGCGTCCGGGGTTTTTCTGCGTGATATATCGCAACTGATCGGCATTATTACAACGACGCTGATGTTTTTGTCGCCGATCTTCTATCCGGCAACGGCCATTCCCGAAGAATTCCGCGGCCTGCTTTTCATGAACCCTCTGACCCCAGTGATTGAGTTGGCGCGAGGCGTATTATTTTTTGGGCAAGGTATTGATTGGGGACTCTACTCAATCTGCATGGCGGTCTCCGTCGTCGTATGCTGGCTGGGTTTCGCCTGGTTCCAAAAAACAAGAAAGGGGTTTGCCGATGTCCTCTGATATCTCGATCAAAGTTGAGAACCTGAGCAAGTGCTATCACATTTACGACAAGCCCAGCGACCGCTTGCTGCAAATGCTTTCTCCTGTGAGAAAGCAGTATTACAAAGAATTTTGGGCGCTTCGCGATCTTTCGTTTGAGGTCAAGCGAGGAGAGTCGATTGGTATTCTCGGCCGAAACGGTTCGGGCAAATCAACGCTTTTGCAAATGATTTGCGGCACACTGAACCCGACCACCGGCAGCGTGCAGACATTTGGCAGGATTGCTGCGTTGCTTGAACTTGGCTCGGGGTTCAATCCAGATTTTACCGGTCGTGAGAATATTTTTCTGAATGGTACGATCCTCGGCCTGACCCAGAAAGAAATCGAAGACCGTTTTGACGCAATCGCTGCTTTCGCAGATATCGGTGATCACCTTAACCAGCCGGTTAAAACATATTCGAGCGGGATGCTGGTTCGTTTGGCGTTTGCCGTACAGGTCCAGGTCACTCCGGACATCCTTATCGTTGACGAGGCGCTCGCGGTTGGCGATGCGCTGTTTCAAAAGCGCTGCTTCCAGCAGATTGAAAAGCTGATTTCTGATGGCACCACGCTACTTTTCGTTTCCCACGATCAGGAAAGCGTTCGCACCCTGACTCACCGAGCTTTGCTTCTGCACAAAGGGGTGAGGAAGATGTGGGGTAAATCATCTGACGTCGTTCTGGAGTATCGTCGGATGCTTCATGAGGACGAACGCCAGAGCTTTCTTGAGTACGGTGCAAAGCTGACGGCCAATGCGGCAGCCACTACAGCGGCGGTTAAAGAGGCAAAGGTCAAAGGCGTTGAACTTCCGGAGAAACATAACAAGATCAAGTCTTTTGGTGATCTCGAAGCTGAAATTCTGGGTGTGAAAATCCTCGATTCCAAAGGTGTTGAGGTCTCGCATTTTTATATTGGCGAGCGCCTCACGATCAAGGTCTCGCTGCGGGCGAACGTTGATCTGAATAATGTCAACGTTGCATTTCGTATTCGAAACAAGGAAGGCGTCAAGATTACTTCATGGGGCACATTGAATCATGATATGCGCGCATCACTGAAGAATGCTGACGCGTCTGAAATTATTTGGTTGAAGAACTTCAGCGCAGGTACGGAGTTTGCGGTGGAGTTTAATGCTGCCTGCACGCTTGGTGCAAACCTCTACGAGGTACAGGCGACGGTGACTCGTGAGCATGATATGTATTATGGGTCGCAGCAGATATTGCATTGGATGGACGAAGCTGCCTTCTTTACTGTGGCAATCAAACAGCAAGAACATGTTGTTGGCGGTATTTGCGATTTGGGTTTTGAACAAAAACTTATAGAGCATTCAGCATGAAAGTTGCCATCTTCAATGACACCAGCAGCTATCACCATATAGGTTGCCTTGCCGTGTCGGATGCTCACGACAGAATGCTCTCGGAAGTGGGGGCAGTGGTCGAATATCGACACTTCGTCAATGAGTTTCATGATTTGTGGCAGGGTGACGAAAAATCAACCCGTGATTTTCTTGCAAATGGTGCCCTGGCTGCAGAAATTTCTGCAGTTGATGCTGTGGTGGTCAATGGTGAAGGCACGATCCATCACGGATCAGGCCTTCATTTGCTTGCCATCCTCGCCTATGCTCAAGAGCTGGGCAAGCGCACCGTTTTGGTGAATGCGGTCTTGCAGGATGTACCTGTTTATCTCGATGTCCTGGCAAAGCTTGATGACTTGACCGTCAGAGAGGTGAACTCATTCAGATACTTGTCTAGCCTGGGCATTGACTCGCGAATTGTATCCGATTCGATTGTTGGAGCACGGTTCAACCCAGGTGTTGACGAAAACTATCGTGACAAGGTCATTATCACCGACTGTCATTTGTCTCGAGAGGATGTAAGGCAGGTTCTGGAAAGAGCCAACGTCGAATTTTCTGCTGATTGTGTTTACTTTCCGCTTGAATATGAAAACAGTGTAAATGACTGGCGGGATACTTTAAGAAAGTTTCGCGCAGCGAAGCTTGTTATTACAGGTCGCCACCACGCCGTCTATCTGGCTTTACTCGCGAACACTCCATTTATCGCCCTGCCTTCCAATACCTGGAAGATTGAGGGCACGTTGGAGCAGTTGGGCGGGTTGTTCGCAATGTGGGCCGGAGAGGATATCGTCCACATGGCTCACCGTGCCATGGAGAATCCCGAGGCATACAAATCGGTATTCGCTCACAAATTGCTTGCCAATCCATTGAGCACTTTTGTGAACCTGCGTGACAGTGGCGTTCCTAAGTCTCTGCTGGATATCGAAGCCTATAAGGAATTGGCAACGAAGTATTTTTCGCCTCTGTCAGACGTTCTGTTTTTAGGTTCGAATGCAAGTCTGCGTTTGTTTAAAAACCACTCGATTGCACGAAACTTCGTATTCAGTGAGATCCCTCTCTCGGTATTGACCGATGGCGCCATTGATACAGTTGCTCTAAAAGGCGTTGTTCCCGAATCAAGTTGTGACATCGATACGATCGTTTGCATCGATGCTGTTGTGGATTCGGCAGGACTTACGCTTCTCACTGCTCTTGCAGCGGAGAAGCTACGGCCTGGTGGTCGTCTTCTGGTTCGGTGTTCGAACGATTCGTGTGCTGACGGGGATATTTCCCCCGAGAATAAATCAGCTCTTGAGGCCAAGGGGCTGCTTTTTGAATCAAGTCTGAGCATTGCTGCACTTGAGGCGCAGACAGCTGAGAGTAACTGGATTCTCTCGTTTTTCAGAAGTCCCCTTGTAAAGTATTCTGCGCCGTATGAAGAGAGAAACTTGCCGAAATTTAATGGCAAGACTCACCTTGTTGATTTCGCTCGGTATTACGAAAATCCGTGGATTGTCCATTCCGTGGTGGAAATTCCATGGAGGATAAAGAATGCTGAGCAACTGTTCAAATTATCGGAACAGATACTCTCATGTTCGAGTGATGCCAGCGCGGACCAAGGTGCAGCATTGGCAATTCTTGGGTGGAGATACTTTGAGGCGGATTCAGCAGTAGACCTGTTGGATTGGAGTAACGCGGTTGATGTATATCTGAAAAATGATCAGTCGGATAATCCACATGTTCGCAGGTGGTGTGTTTCGTTAAATTATCTTCAAGCTCGATTTTGCCACCGAGCGAATTTTCAACAGCGAGCGCTGCAATATTACAAAAGTGTTGTGAATAGCCAGATTTCCAGTATTACGCCGACACTTGGAACAAAGCAGGTCAGTGCGGCCTATCATGCCGGTATGATTCACTGGAATGCTAGTGAGCGTGAACAAGCGATCAGCATGTGGAAACAGGGAGTCAAGCTCGCGTTTGAGTGTTTGAACTCTGATATGTTGGAGTTTGTTGGCAATATCGATCAGCCTTTTATGTTCTCGTTGAATGATTCTGTAGAAATCATCGACGGTGCCGTTCAGTGTGCTTCGGCATTGAATATTTCATCGAAGACATCTGTAGCTTCCGAAGGTTTTATTCTGTCGGCGTTGGACGAAGTTGCACGAAATGCATTGCGTAGTGCATTCAATAGAGTTTCGCTGGAATTACAAGAGTGCAGCGCTGAAAAGGTCTCTCTCCACGCTCGCCTCAACGAAACGCTGACGGCTAAGAAGTACGCTGAGAATCTGGCGTTCGGACGCCTGGATGAGATAAACAGCCTATGTTCTGAAATTCAAAAGGTTCAGGATCAGTTAAAGCTTACGGAAGACGCCAAGAGCTACGCAGAATCTTTGGCGATCTCCCGCTTGGCTCAGCTGGATGCATTAAACGCCAACGTCAGCTCAATGGATAGAATCCATTTCCTTAGCACGGTAAATGATGATCTGAGAAAGCAGTTGAGTCTGATTGAAAACGCGAAAGACGATTCTGACGCTCTGGCCGTTTCCCGCTTGGGCGAGCTTGATGCACTCAATGTAAAAAGTGTAGAGCAGTCCAAAAAACTTGGTGAAGAGCTTCGTGCACTGACAGAGAAGTTGCAACTGACAGAAAATGCCAAGGCTTATGCTGAATCGTTGGCCATTTCTCGATTGGATGAACTCAATGCACTCAAGGAGAATACTGAAAAGCAGGATCAGATTGTTGGGCTCTATGCAGAGAATCAAGCTTTAAGGGAAAGGCTACAACTTACAGAAGATGCCAAGGCTTTTGCGGAGGAATTGGCAATTTCTCGTTTGGCTGAGCTCGATGCTATTAAAAAAAGTGAAGGGAATTGATAGTGGAAAAGCTACATTGGTCCGTTGATTCGTTAGTACTGCGGAACCAGACTTATTTTGGATTTGGCTGGGCTTTTCACGAAGAGAAGGTGATCGTAGGCGTTAAACTGGCGGTCAAGACCAAAAATGGCTCTTTTCAAGCAATTCCGGCTAGCTACGGGAATCCGAGGGAAGATGTCTCCTCTCATTTTTCCGGCAAGCAAAATGCCTTGCATTCCGGTTTTGTTATGTACGGTAGTTGTAAAGCCGATGCCGAAAATGGTGATAACTTATTTCTTTTGATTGAGTTTGCCGATGGTGCTTCGGTAGAGCTTCCTGTCTCGGTTTCCTCACTAATTTCTTTAGAGAAAACGTCAGCCAATGCGTTGCCATTGGCGAAGCAGTTTTGGGCGTTTTTCAAGCGTGGCTTGTCGTTGATCAGGCAGTTGAAGTTTAAATTGTTGGTCGAGAAAATCCAGCGATATACTCGTAACCGTCCTTCGGGTTCGTTAAATGATGTGTCGAACGCACGCGATCAGTTGGGTGTTACGGGCTCGCAATCCTCGGTCCTGATTATTGATCATGATCTGGGTGGCGGTGCCAACCATTATCGCGAACGCCTGGTCGCAGAAAAAATTCAGGAAGGGAAAGTTGTTTATATTTTCAGCTTCCATATTGCCACATTGTCTTATGTCCTCATGGTCAGGAAAGGCGCGACGAGTGAGACATTGTCGATTCCCGGCTACGAGTTTCTGATCGAGCTGTGCAAGTCGCTGAAGATTGACGAGATCGTCTACAATACGGGCGTTTCATTTGCACGCTCGGAAGAGATCCCTCAACTTATTATTGAACTGAAAAAAGAGCTCAATTCAAAGTTGCTGTTGCTGGTCCACGATTTTTTCATGGTGTGTCCTTCACACTTCCTGATCGATGACACCAACAAGTATTGTGGTATTCCCGACCTTAGCAAGTGCCAGTCGTGCTTGTTAAATAACCACAACGGTTTTACTTCGCTGTTCAGTGCTCGAGATATGCATCAGTGGCGAGCGCTGTGGGGAACTGTCCTCAGTGTTGCGGATGAGGTGCGTACCTTCTCCTCCAACACGCTGGAACTGCTGTGCAAGGCTTATCCATCTATTGATTTGTCGCGCGCCGTGGTCAAGCCGCATGTGGTTGAATACATCGATTTTGGCGCAGTGAAACCTTCCCAGACCTCCGAACTCAGAATCGGGGTGGTGGGGCAGATCGGGCTCCATAAAGGGGCTCAGATTGTCCAGCGTTTGTCTGAAGAGATCATGAGTCAGCAGCTTGACATCAAGATTGTCATCATCGGTTCGATCGAGACGCAGTGTGATGCGTCGGTGGTTACACAAACCGGCCACTACAAGCATGACGATCTGGCAAAATTGATCGAATCCTCGGGCGTGAATGTCATGCTGTTCCCGTCCATTTGGCCAGAAACGTTCTCTTACGTCGTCCAAGAGTTGATGGAAATGAAATTGCCCGTAGCCAGTTTTGATCTAGGGGCACCCGCAGAACGTCTTGCCAGCTATCAAAAAGCGCTCATACTCAAGAACTTCGACGTGCCGTCAGTTCTGAGTGAGCTGGTAATGTTTCATAAAAGAATTTATTCGGTTTAGGAGTATTGGAAATGACTCAAGTGCACGTTTTCACCAGCGCAGCATTCAACTACATTCCGAAAGTGAGGATGTTGTTCAATTCGCTGCGTGAGCACCATCCAGAATGGCGCCTGCATTTGGCTCTGGCTGATGAGTTGCGTGACAATATTGACCTGAGCAGCGAGCCTTTCGACGAGGTCATTCCTCTCAGCGAATTGAATATTCCACACTGGAAAGCCTGGGCGTTCTGCCACACCATCGTTGAGCTTGCCACTGCCATCAAGCCATTCACGTTGTCACGACTGCTTGCGTTGCCGGATACCGCCAAAGTTATCTATCTGGATCCGGACACCGTCGCCTTCTCGCGCCTGGATGACATCGTTGCTGCGCTTGATGAATCCAACGTCGTGTTGACGCCACACCAGATTACACCTGAGTCCAGCCTTGCGGCAGTGATGGACAACGAAATCTGCAGCCTGAAGCACGGTGTCTATAACCTGGGTTTCGCCGCCGTTGCAGCAACAGATACCGGTAAGGCCTTCGCCAACTGGTGGGGTGAGCGGATTTACCACTTCTGCCGTGCCGACATTCCGAATGGCCTGTTTACCGACCAGAAGTGGATCGACCTGGTACCTGCGCTGTTTGAAGGTGTCGCCATCATGCGTACACCTCGCCATAACGTCGCACCATGGAACCTGACCACTCGTGAAATCACTATTGATGACAACGGGACTTACCTGGTGAACGGCGAGCCTTTGGGCTTTTATCACTTCACCGGTTTTGACAGCGGTGCTCACCGCGTCATGGCGGCGAAAAATGGCGGTACCAACTCGGCAGTCAGCAAGCTGGTTAACTGGTACGACGATGAAACCAAGAAGCTGGCGGAAGATCCGCTTGCCAAAGAAGTGTGGGCCTACGGTCAATACTCTGATGGCACTCCGATCAGCAAGGGCGCCCGCGCTGTTTATCGTGAGCGTATCGACTTGCAGCGTGCGTTCCCGGAACCGTTCGATGCCACCGGTTACAAGGCTTGGTGGGAAACTCAAGGTAAGGTCGAATACCCGCAGTTCCACGACAAGAAGCAAGAAGCGGCAGCGTTGCTCGAGTTCTCGCGAGTGCTGACCCCAGGTTTTCGTGGTGGCATGGAAACCGTGGACTGGTCGCGCCTGGGTGGCCTGCTGAAGCAATCCATCATGAATCCGAGAACCGGTGGCGAGATGGCGAAGAAGGGCTGGGAAGTCCTGCGCAACCAGGGGCTTCGCGGTTTGAAGAACAAGCTCTTGGGTTAATGTTGCACATCGGCTAGCCCGTCATGCGGGCTGGCCGATTTTTTTATTGTCCTGTGTCCTGAGAATGGAATGAAGTCAGACGCACAGGGTAGTTCGACTCACACTGGCTTGATATTGCGATTATGACTACGGAAATTTTACAGCAGCGTCGATCTTTGCACTTTCCCTTGATCGATTTGTTAAGGGGATTTGCAGCTATATCTGTAGTGATTTATCACATCATCGAACACTTCTCATGGAAGGCGTTTCCAGCTGAAGGTATTTTGAGCTGGTTTCGAATTGGCTGGATGGGAGTTGACCTTTTTTTTGTAATTTCGGGTCTGGTGATCGGCCTCGCAGCGTTTTCAGGCATTGATAAGTTCGGTGCGCAAGGGTTTCGCGTGGATTTCATCCGGCGTCGTATCGCCCGGATCGTGCCACTTCATTACCTGACCATGCTCGTTTTCATCGCTTTCATTATGCCTGAGGTCATGTTTCAGGGATTTTGGGCAAATCTGCTGACGCATTTGTTTTTCCTGCATAACCTCTTTCCCGCCTTTCACGGTGCAATAAACGGCAGCAACTGGTCGCTGGGGACCGAGATGCAGTTTTACGCACTGATGGTGGTGGTTTCCCCGTGGCTGTACGTCGCTCGCATCTGGAAAGTGCTGTTTGCGTTTTTGATGGTGGCCTGGGCATGGCGGTTGGGGACGGTCTGGTTTGTTGAGCCTGATGCAATGGGACCCTTCAAGATCTTTCTGGTCTCGACACAGTTGCCGGGGATGCTGGATGAGTTCGCCATCGGTATTGTGATGGCAAAGTTGTTTCGCAGTGACTTGGGGCACAGGATTTTTGACTACTGTCAGAAGCTGCCTGTTGCCCTGGGCGTATGTGCCGTCGCCGCCGCAGTGTTTTATTTGATGCTTTCCATCTATTGGAGACACGCCAGTTTCTGGGACATCCCGGTGATGGTCGTGTTGTTCCGAACCTTCATTGCAGTGTCATTTGGCATGATCATTTTTGCTGCCTGCGTGATTACCCCAAGCGTCCAGGTCAAGCGCCTGTTGTGGCCGCTCACTTATCTGGGAGAGATCTCCTTCGGCATCTACCTCTGGCACCTTCCTGTGCTGCTTTCGCTCAAGCGTCTGAATTGGCTGAGCTTTGAACAAATTGTAGTGCTGGCTCTGGTGTTGACCATTACGCTGGCGTCCGTGTCCTGGCATTTCTTTGAGCGTCCACTGATGCAGAAATATGCCCGTTCGACTAAGAAAGTGTCGGTTCAGGAGTCTGTGCCGCAAGTGGAAAAAGCCGCTGTATAGGGGGCTAAAGATAAATGTGTTTCCAGTAACTGTTTTCTTTGCACATATCAGCGAAGTCACAATTACTGCGAAACACAGTGTCCTTGCTCGACGAGAATTACAGGGTGACGGGTTGTGATGGATTATTATTTTTTGTGGATGCTGTTGATCCTGGTCATGTCGTTTGCACTGACCCTTTACTTGCGTCATTACGCGCTGCACCGAAAACTTCTGGATGTCCCCAATTCGCGAAGTTCCCACTCAGTACCGACTCCACGTGGTGGTGGTGTGGCGTTTGTATTGACGTATCTTGTATTTCTGACACTTGCGTGGTTTTTCTCCAAGGTCGATAGTTCGACGCTTATGAGTAGCGCGGGAGCAGGGGCGCTCGTCGCAATAATTGGCTTTATCGATGACCATCGCCATATAGCTGCGCGTTGGCGCCTGATCGGACACTTCACAGCAGCCGTTTTGGTCATTGCTCCACTCGGTCCATTTCCAACGATCACGATGGCGGGTTTTGCGCTCGATATGGGCGTGATCGGGCTGGTGCTGTCTGCCGTCTATCTGGTCTGGATGCTGAATCTCTACAACTTCATGGATGGCATCGATGGAATCGCCGCAGTCGAAGCGGTGACAACCTGTCTGGGGATGGTTGTGCTGTACAGCATCACCCAGCATTTCGAACTGATCCTGGCGCCGTTGTTACTCGCCACCTGTGTTGCCGGCTTTCTGATTTTGAATTTCCCACCTGCGAAGATATTCATGGGCGATGCTGGCAGTGGCTTCCTCGGCGTTGTGTTGGCCGGACTCTCGCTTCAGGCCGCTTTCAAGCAACCCGAGTTAATCTGGCCGTGGTTGATCCTGATGGGAGTGTTTATCGTTGACGCGACATTTACTCTTTTGAGGCGTTTGCTGCGGGGCGACAAAGTGTATGAGGCTCATCGTTCGCATGCTTATCAGTTTGCCTCTCGTCAGGTGGGTAAACATCTGCCGGTTACGCTGTGCGTAGGATTGATTAATCTTTTCTGGTTGCTGCCCATTGCATTCTGCGTTGTGCGGCTTGATTTTCCGGGGCTGGCCGGCGTGCTGTTGGCTTATGTTCCGCTGGTACTGCTGGCTATTAAATATCACGCCGGTGCACTGGAAGGCGCCACTCAAGGACCATGACAATGGCGCATCCGGCTGACGGGTGCTGTATTCTTCAGGGATATTTGCCTGAGTCGTGGACTTAGTATCGAAAGTTGATGAGAACGAAAGCATTATGGATAGATTTCGGGCTTTGTTACTTGGGTTACCTCGCCGCAAGAAAAGGCTGATTCAGGTAGCCACCGATGTCGTACTCGTTTGGTTGGCGCTTTGGCTGGCCTTCATTGTGCGCCTTGGTGTCGACGATATGTACAACCCTCTCAGGGCGCATTTTTGGCTGTTCGTATCAGCGCCGCTGATCGCGATTCCGCTCTTTGTGCGCTTTGGCATGTATCGGGCAGTCATGCGCTACTTTGGCAACGATGCCTTGATCGCGATCGTCAAGGCCGTGAGCCTTTCGTCGTTGATCCTGGCCCTCGTGGTGTTCTGGTACAGCAATCACGAAGCCGTTGTTCCGCGTTCCATCATCTTCAATTATTGGTGGTTGAGCCTGGTAATCATTGGCGGTCTGCGCTTATTCATGCGTCAGTACTTTATGGGCGACTGGTTTACCGCAGCGCAGCATGTTCCTTTTGCCAATCGTGATGACGGCCTTACCAAGGTTGCGATTTACGGTGCCGGTGTCGCCGGCAATCAATTGGTGGCTGCACTACGCATGGGCCGTGTCATGCGCCCGGTCGCTTTTCTTGATGATGATGCAGGTATTGCCGAGCGTTCCATTTCGGGTCTTCAGGTCTACAAACCCAAGCATATCCAACAGATGATCGACATGACGGGTGCGCAGGAGATTCTTCTCGCGCTGCCATCGTCGACCCGTGCTCGGCGCAGGGAAATCCTCAATATGCTGGAAGGTTTTCCGCTCCATGTTCGCAGCGTACCCAATTTCACCGATCTGGCCAGTGGCCGAGTCAAGGTCGAGGATATCCAGGAGGTCGACATTGCCGACTTGCTGGGACGCGATGCCGTGCCAGCACAGCCCGATCTGCTTGAACGCTGTATCAAGGGCAAGACTGTCATGGTCACTGGGGCCGGGGGGTCGATCGGTGCCGAGTTGTGCAGGCAGATATTTTCGCTAGGCCCGACCACGCTTCTACTGTTCGAACACAGTGAGTTCAATCTTTACAGCATTCTTTCCGAGCTGGAGCCGCGTTGCACCCGTGAATCAATTTCTGTGCGCCTGCTGCCCATCCTTGGCTCCATCCGCCATCAGGACAAATTGCTTGATGTGATGAAGACCTGGAAGGTTGATACGGTTTATCACGCGGCTGCGTATAAACATGTGCCAATGGTTGAGCACAACATTGCCGAAGGCGTGCTGAACAATGTCATTGGCACGTTGAACACTGCCCAGGCCGCATTGCAGTCCGGTGTGTCGAACTTCGTACTGATCTCGACCGACAAGGCTGTTCGCCCAACCAATGTGATGGGCAGCACCAAACGACTTGCCGAGCTGACACTCCAGGCACTGAGCCGTGAGGTTGCTCCGGTCCTGTTCGGCGACAAAGCCAATGTTTCCCGGGTCAACAAGACACGTTTCACCATGGTCCGCTTCGGCAATGTATTGGGATCTTCCGGGTCAGTGATTCCACTGTTTCATAGCCAGATCAAGTCCGGCGGCCCGCTGACCGTCACGCACCCGAAAATCACCCGCTATTTCATGACCATTCCCGAAGCGGCCCAACTGGTCATCCAGGCAGGTTCGATGGGGCAGGGCGGCGATGTCTTTGTGCTTGATATGGGCGAACCGGTAAAAATCGTCGAGCTGGCGGAGAAAATGATCCATTTGTCGGGATTGAGCATTCGTTCCGATCGCAATCCTCAGGGTGATATCTCAATCGAATTCACCGGTTTGCGACCCGGTGAAAAGCTCTACGAGGAGTTGTTGATCGGCGATAACGTGGCGGCCACGCCCCATCCGATGATCATGACAGCCAATGAAGACCATCTTCCCTGGGACGCACTCAAGGTCAAGCTGAACGATCTGCTCGCTGCGGTAGATAGGGACGACTATTCCCGAGTTCGTCAACTTCTGCGCGAAACCGTCAGCGGTTATACCCCCGACGGCGAAATCGTCGACTGGATTTACCAGCAGCGCCGCCTCGAACCTTGATTGTTTCACATTCTGTAATAGACGCATTTTTGACACCTGCCCTCCATGGCCTAGGTTTGTAAGAGCAGCTTGGGAAAAGCTGCTTTCTCAAACCATGTCATGGAGTGTCATTTATGCGTAACGGTTTTTTCTACTCTCTGGTTTTTGCTCTGCTTACCGGTGCTTCAGTTGCCGTAATTGCAGCGCCTGCTGTTACTTCTTCCACCGAAAAGGCGACGATGGTGACTGATGCCCAGGCGCAGTCCCCGAGTGAAAAGGTCGATCTCAATGGTGCAGATGCGGCAACTCTGCAAAAGCAATTGTCCGGGATAGGCGAGGCGAAGGCCAAAGCGATTGTTGCGTACCGTGATGCTAATGGGCCATTCGCATCGGTGGATGAGCTGCTGGAAGTCAAAGGCATCGGCAAGGCGATTCTCGATCGCAATCGCGAGAAGCTGGAAGTGAACTAAGCTGATTATTCAACGCCAAGGGGCCGGTCATTGACCGGCCTTTCTGTTTTCGGGATGCCGGAAATTCGGTGGAGGGAGGCTCGCGCGTCTGTCGGCGAGTTGAAAATTACGGGTATCATATTGTCTTGGTATTATGCCTATAATAATTTCCGTCGCCTCCAGACCTGTGTGGGTTGGAGGTTAATGTTCCCCCCTGTTTCAGGAGCACCCTCATGAATTCGGTTCAGTCTCAAGGTACCGCTGTTGTCACCGGTGCATCGTCCGGTATCGGTGCCGTTTACGCACAGCGGCTGGCGGCGCGGGGTTTTGATCTGCTGCTGGTGGCCCGTGATCAGCAACGTCTGGAAAGTGCCGCGAGCCAATTGCGCGAGGCCCATGGTGTTCAGGTCGAAGTGCTCAAAGCTGATCTGACGCGAAAGGATGATCTGCTGAAACTTCAGCAGCGCCTGCGCAGTGATTCGAGCATCAGCCTGTTGGTGAACAACGCCGGTGTGGCAGCCAATGGTCTGTTGGCCGATGCTGACGCCGAGCAACTGGAGCGCCTGATTCAGTTGAACGTCACCGCCGTGACCCTGCTGGCTGCGGCGGCTGCCGCCAGTTTCACTCAAGCTGGTCGTGGCACGATCATCAACATTGCCTCGGTGGTGGCGCTGTTTCCCGAGCGTTTCAACGCGACCTACAGCGCCAGCAAAGCCTACGTGTTAAGCCTGACCCAGTCGCTCAACACCGAACTCGAAGGCACCGGCGTCAAGGTACAAGCGGTATTACCGGGCGTTACCCGCACCGAAATCTGGGAGCGCTCGGGCATCGACGCCAGTGGCATTCCGGCGGAGATGGTGATGGAGGCGGGTGAGATGGTCGATGCGGCGCTGGCCGGTCTGGATCAGGGCGAGTTGATCACCATCCCGTCGCTGCCTGACGAAGGTGAATGGCAGGCCTTTGTTCGTGCCCGGCATGTCATGGCTCCGAATCTGTCGCGCAGTTCGGCGGCTGAACGCTACAAGAACTGATCAGAGGTAACTGTGGTATGAGTCAACGTCGAATTGTTGTTACCGGCATGGGGCTGGTTTCTCCTTTGGGCAGCGATGTCGAGACTGTCTGGCAGCGCTTGCTGGCCGGGCGCTCGGGCTTGCGTAATTTGCCGGACGCGGTGAGCGCAGATCTGCCGACCCGCGTCGCCGGAATGGTGCCAACGGCGGCGGAGGATATTGAGGCCGGGTTCGATCCGGATCTTGCCACGCCACCCAAGGAACAGAAGAAGATGGATCGCTTCATCCAGTTCGCCATGGAAGCGGCACGCCAGGCCTTGCTACAGGCTGGATGGCAGCCCTCCGAGGCAAGGGATCAGGAGCGCACCGCGACGATCATCGGCTCCGGTGTTGGCGGGTTTGGTGCAATCGCCGACGCCGTACGCACCACGGACAGTCGTGGCCCGCGTCGTCTGTCGCCGTTCACCATCCCATCGTTTCTGGTCAATCTGGCGGCCGGACATGTGTCGATCCAGCACGCTTTGAAAGGCCCGCTCGGCGCACCGGTAACCGCCTGCGCCGCCGGGGTCCAGGCGATTGGCGATGCTGCTCGGATGATTCGTGCCGGTGAAGCGGATATCGCGATTTGTGGCGGGGCGGAGGCGTGCATCGATCGGGTCAGCCTGGCCGGTTTTGCAGCGGCGCGAGCACTTTCCAGCGGTTACAACGACACCCCCGAACGCGCCTCACGACCGTTCGACAGCGGGCGCGACGGCTTTGTGATGGGCGAGGGAGCGGGCCTGTTAGTGATCGAATCGCTGGAGCATGCGCTGGCCCGTGGTGCTCAGCCATTGGCCGAGTTGGTGGGTTATGGCACCAGTGCCGACGCCTATCATCTGACCGCCGGTCCGGAAGATGGCAGCGGTGCACGACGCGCGATGCAGTTGGCGCTGGCTCAGGCAGGTGTCGCGCCTGATCAGGTGCAGCATCTCAATGCACATGCCACCTCGACCCCGGTCGGCGATCTGGGTGAGTTGGCGGCGATCAAAAGCGTGTTTGGCGAGCAGAACAAAATCGCCGTCACTTCCACCAAGTCCGCTACCGGGCATTTGCTCGGCGCGGCCGGCGGGCTGGAGGCGATCTTCACGTTACTGGCCATCCGCGATCAGGTTGTGCCGCCGACGCTCAATCTGGAAAACCCTGACCCGGCAAGTGCAGGCGTGGACATCGTTCACGGCCAGGCGCGGTCGATGCCGATCGAATATGCGCTGTCCAACGGCTTCGGTTTTGGCGGGGTGAATGCCAGCGTGCTGTTCAAACGCTGGGAAGGCTAGTCCTGATCTTTCTTCAGAGCGTCACGTGTGACGTCGAGAATCCGTTGGGCCAACTGCGGATTCTCGACGCTGCGTGCGAGCACCAGTGCGCCCACCAGTGTAGCCATGATAACAATGCTGCGATCAGCTGCCGATGAGCCCTCAAGTGTGCTTTGCACTTGTTCCAGTCGGCTGTTGAGCACCGCGTCTGTGGTCGGGCTGGGCTGACCGCGCAGACCCATTTCCGAGGACATGGTCGGTAACGGGCAGCCTTCGTGCGCAGAGCTGTAGTGCCATTCGGAGAGGTAGCTGTCGATGAATGCCTCCAGCGGGCGCGCCTCGGAGAACAGCATGGCGCAATGCGCGTCCAGCTGCGCTCCAGCCTCCTGCAGGGCTTTTTCCACCAGATCGTCCTTGGACTTGAAATGTGAATAGAACCCGCCATGGGTCAGCCCTAGTGCTCTCATCAATGGCTGCAAACCGGTGGCGCCGATACCGTCCTGGCGAAATCGTGCCGAAGCCTCCTTGATGATGCGCTGATGGGTCTGGGCTTTGTGATCCTGCGAGTAACGCATTTCGACTCTCCGCGACAAGGCCACCATCTTAACCAAGGAAAATTGAATGGTGACTGTACTTCTACTTCTAAAAAGCGTGCGGATAAGTCCAAATCCATAAAAAACAAACCCCGCCGATTCTGGCGGGGTTTTTCGTTCAGCGATCCTGCGCGTCCTTGATGTCCGCTTCGGCGTTTCGCTGCGCAACGCGTTTGCGTTCTTCGTCGGTCAGTTCAACCTTGTTGGCGGTGTCGCGCAACATCATCAATCCGCCAACGATCGAGCCGATTGCAACGACCAGAATCAACCAGGCATACCAGGGCATAACGGCTCTCCTTAATGGCAGCTCGACGGGCGAGGGTTTCGCCAGCGACGCTGCATACCACTTTGAGCGAATTGAATTCGCAGTGGTTCCATTCTAGGCCCGATATCCCCGCCGCACCTTAATTCCTGTAGGAGCTGCCGAAGGCTGCGATCTGTTGACTTTGCTTTTTCAAAAACAAGATCAAAAGATCGCAGCCTTCGGCAGCTCCTACATGATGTGTTATCGCCCTGTCAGCATCGCATCGGCCGGCGCATCGGCGCGTAACTGCCCGGTCAGCAGGAAGTAGCCGAAACCGACCGCCATGAAGCCAAGGAAAATCAGCCCGATCAGCGCGTTGAACCAGGCCATGGCGATCAGGCACACCACCGCCAGCACCAGTGCGATCAGCGGAATCAGCGGATAGCACGGCGCACGGAAAGTGCGCTCCAGATTGGGTTCGGATTTGCGCAGTTTGAACAGGCTGAGCATGCTCATGATGTACATCACGATCGCGCCGAACACCGCCATGGTGATCATCGCCGCGGTGAGGGTCATGCCACCGAGGTTGATCAGGCCATCGCTGTAGATCGCGGCGATGCCGATGATGCCGCCGGCGATGATCGCCCGGTGCGGGGTCTGGAAGCGCGAGAGCTTCGCCAGCGACGCCGGCAGGTAACCGGCGCGGGCGAGGGCAAAGAACTGCCGCGAGTAGCCGAGGATGATCCCGTGGAAACTCGCCACCAGGCCGAACAGGCCGATCCACACCAGCATGTGCAGCCAGCCGGAGTTGTCGCCGACCACGGTTTTCATCGCCTGCGGCAACGGGTCGTTGATGTTTGCCAGGGTGCGCCAGTCGCCGACGCCACCGGCAAAGAACATCACGCCCATCGCCAGCAGCACTAGCGTCAGAATGCCGCTGATGTAGGCCTTGGGGATCGTGCGCTTGGGATCCTTGGCTTCTTCGGCAGCCATTGCCGCGCCTTCGATGGCGAGGAAAAACCAGATGGCAAAGGGAATCGCGGCGAACATCCCGGCAATCGCTGGCGGCCCGAACACATCGGAGCCGGCCCAGCCGTTCAACGCAAAACTGCTGAAGCTGAACGCTGGCGCGACCACCCCCATGAACACCAGCAATTCGATCACCGCCAGCACGCAGACGATCAGTTCGAACGTCGCGGCCAGTTTCACCCCGAGGATGTTCAGGGTCATGAACACGATGTAGGCGCCGACCGCTGCGTGCTTCGGATCGAGGGCGGGAAACTGCACATTCAGATAAGCGCCAATCGCCAGGGCAATCGCTGGCGGTGCGAAGACGAATTCGATCAGCGTCGCCAGCCCGGCGATCAGCCCGCCTTTTTCACCAAATGCCCGGCGACTATAGGCGAACGGCCCGCCGGCATGGGGAATCGCCGTGGTCAGTTCGGTGAAGCTGAAGATAAAGCAGGTGTACATGGTCGCGACCATGAACGAGGTCACCAGAAAACCCAGTGTACCGGCCACGCCCCAGCCGTAACTCCAGCCGAAATACTCGCCGGAAATCACCAGCCCGACGGCGATGCCCCACAGGTGCAAGGTGCCCAGCGTGGGTTTGAGTTGTGTGTTCATGCGCATGCTCCCGGAACGGTTTGGAAAGCTCGGGGGAGGGCGTGTGCAGTGGGCGTGCCATTGCTGTGAGTCAGGTCGTAATGTGATGAAAGCTGTCGTATCGGGGATGTTCGCGGCTGGATGAGCGTTTTTTGTGCGCCAGTTGGGTGCGATGCTGGCAGTTATGCCGTCTTCGCGAGCAAGCTCGCTCCCACATTGGATCTGTGGCGTTCGCAAATCCCCTGTGGGAGCGAGCTTGTTAGCGAAGAAGCCCCGCCAACACGACGCGAAACCCTCCTGTAACGAACGCATAAACCGACTCTTTACGCTTTCTTTATGCCCAGCCAACCCCCTCGGTCTCGTTCCTTTACAGCCTCCTTTCCGACAATGCCTCCACACGCGGCAATACGCCGTAACACGGAGATCTTCCATGAGCGTTCTGGACGGGGTGTCCCTGCTGTTGGCAGCCGGGCTGTTCATTTATCTGTTGGTTGCGCTGTTGCGCGCGGACCGGAACTAGGAGCGGCTATGCACAGTTATGACTATTGGCTGATCCTCGCGTTTTTTGCGGTGGTCTTGCTGCCGGCGCCGTTCCTCGGGCGTTTTTACTACAAGGTGATGGAAGGTCAGCGCACCTGGCTGACGCCGGTTCTCGGCCCGGTCGAGCGCGGTTGCTATCGGATTGCCGGGGTGGATCCGCAGGCTGAGCAGAGCTGGCAGAAGTACACGCTGGCCTTGCTGGCGTTCAACCTTGCCGGGTTCCTGCTGCTGTTCGCGATCCTGTTGTTTCAGGATCACCTGCCGCTGAACCCGCAAAACCTGCCGGGCCAGGAATGGACTCAGGCGTTCAACACCGCGGTCAGTTTCATGACCAACACCAACTGGCAGTCCTACAGCGGTGAAGCGACCCTCAGCTACCTGAGCCAGATGGTCGGTCTCACCGTGCAGAACTTTGTCAGCGCCGCCACCGGTCTCGCCGTGCTGGTTGCGTTGTGCCGTGGCATCGGGCGCAAGTCGGCCAAGACTCTGGGTAATTTCTGGGTCGACATGACCCGCGCCACCCTCTATGGCCTGCTGCCTTTGTGCCTGCTGCTGGCGCTGTACCTGGTTTGGCAGGGCGTACCGCAGACCTTCGCGCAATACGTCAATGCCGTCACCATGCAGGGCGTCGATCAAGTGATCCCGCTCGGCCCGGCGGCCAGCCAGATTGCGATCAAGCAACTGGGTACCAACGGCGGTGGCTTCTTCGGTGTCAACTCGGCGCATCCGTTCGAGAACCCGACCGCGTGGAGCAACCTGTTCGAACTCGCGTCGATCATTCTGATTCCGGTAGCGCTGGTGTTCACCTTCGGTCATTACGTGAAAGACCAGCGTCAGAGCCGCGCGATCATCGCCTGCATGCTGGCGCTGTTCCTGATCGGCGGTGCGACCTCGCTGTGGGCCGAATATCAGCCTAACCCGGCGCTGAACAACGTTGCTGTCGAACAGACCGCGCCGCTGGAAGGCAAGGAAGCACGCTTCGGCACCACCGCCACCGTGCTGTGGTCGGTGACCACCACGGCGGCGTCGAACGGTTCGGTCAACGGCATGCATGACAGCCTCAACCCGCTCAGCGGCATGGTCGCGCTGGTCAACATGATGGTCGGTGAAGTGATCTTCGGCGGCGTCGGTGCCGGGCTCTACGGCATGTTGCTCAACGTGCTGATCGCGGTGTTCCTCGCCGGCCTGATGATTGGCCGCACCCCGGAATACCTCGGCAAGAAACTGCAGGCGCGGGAAGTGCAATTGCTGGTGGTGACCTTGCTGGTGATGCCGGTGGGCGTGCTGGTACTCGGCGCCATCGCGGCTGCTCTGCCTGGCCCGGCGGCGACCATCAGCAACCCCGGCCCGCACGGTTTCAGCCAGTTGCTCTATGCCTACACCTCGGCCAGTGCGAACAACGGTTCGGCGTTCGGTGGCCTGAGTGCCAACACCCCGTTCCACAACCTGATGCTCGGTCTGGGCATGTTGATCGGTCGCTTCGGTTACATCCTTCCGGTTCTGGCCCTGGCCGGCAGCCTGGCGATGAAGAAAAGCGCACCGATCGGCCAGAACAGTTTCCCGACCCACGGCCCGCTGTTCGTGACCCTGTTGACCGTGACCATTTTGCTGGTGGGCGGCCTGACCTTCCTGCCGACTCTGGCGCTCGGTCCGATTGCTGAACACCTGAGCATGGGCTTCTAAGGAATCGATCATGAATATGCATGTTCCTGCAAAACCTGCAGTGCCGACCCAGTCGGCAGAAGCACCGAAAACCGCGATTTCGGCCCTGTGGCGTCCGGCGCTGGTGCAAGCCTTCGTCAAGCTCGACCCGCGTCAACTGGTGCGTTCGCCGGTGATGCTGGTGGTCGAACTGACCGCGATTTTCACCACCGTGCTGTGCTTCATCCCGGACAATGTCGTGCCGACTTTCGTCGCCGCGCAGATCGCCCTGTGGCTGTGGTTCACCGTGCTGTTCGCCAACTTCGCCGAAGCGCTGGCCGAAGGTCGCGGCAAGGCTCGCGCCGACAGCCTCAAGGCCGGCAGCGAAGGCCTCAGCGCGCGGCGCAAACTGGCCAATGGCAGCTTCCAGGTGGTGCCCGCCGCCAGTTTGCGCAAAGGTGATGTGGTGCGCGTCGAAGCGGGGGAGATGATCCCCGGTGACGGCGAGGTCATCGAAGGGATCGCGGCGGTCAACGAAGCGGCGATCACCGGTGAATCGGCGCCGGTGATTCGCGAGTCCGGCGGCGACCGCTCGGCGGTCACCGGCAACACGCGCCTAGTGTCCGACTGGCTGCTGGTGAAGATCACCGCCAACCCCGGTGAATCGACCCTCGACCGCATGATCGCGCTGGTCGAAGGCGCCAAACGCCAGAAGACCCCGAACGAAGTCGCCCTCGACATCCTGCTGATCGGCCTGACCCTGATCTTCCTGCTGGTGGTGGTGACCCTGCAACCGTTCGCCCACTTCGCCAACGGCAGCCTGCCGCTGGTGTTCCTGGTGGCGCTGCTGGTCACGCTGATTCCGACCACCATCGGTGGCCTGCTGTCGGCCATCGGTATTGCCGGGATGGATCGTCTGGTACGGCTGAACGTGATCGCCAAGTCCGGGCGTGCCGTGGAAGCGGCCGGTGATGTACATGTGTTGCTGCTGGACAAGACCGGCACCATCACCTTCGGAAACCGTCGTTGCAGCGCGGTGTATGCCGCGCCGGGCGTGAACGGTCGCGAACTGGCCGAAGGCGCGTTGTTTGCCTCGCTGGCGGACGAAACCGCCGAAGGCAAATCGATCGTCGAGTACCTGCGCGGTCTGCACCCGCAAAACGAACCGGCACTGGATACGTTGACTGCCGTACCGTTCAGCGCGGAAACCCGCTTGTCCGGTATCGACTATCAGGGCCGCGTGTATCGCAAGGGCGCAGTCGATTCGCTGCTGGCGTTCCTCGGGCAACAACGCTCCGATCTGGCCCCGGCGCTGTCGCGGGAAATCGACAAGATTGCGCAGAGCGGCGGTACTCCGCTGCTGGTTTGCGCCGAGGGCAAACTGCTCGGTGCGATCCACCTCAAGGACGTGGTCAAGCCCGGCATTCGCGAGCGTTTCGCCGAGCTGCGCAAACTGGGGATTCGCACGGTGATGGTCACCGGTGACAACCCGCTGACCGCCGCGGCCATCGCGGCAGAAGCGGGCGTCGATGACGTGCTGGCCGAAGCCACCCCGGAGAAGAAACTCGCGCGCATCCGCCTTGAGCAGAACGACGGTCGTCTGGTCGCCATGTGCGGCGACGGTGCCAACGATGCTCCGGCGCTGGCCCAGGCTGACGTCGGCATGGCGATGAACGACGGCACGCAAGCCGCACGCGAAGCAGCGAACATGGTCGACCTCGACAGCGACCCGACCAAGCTGCTGGACGTGGTGCAGATCGGCAAGGAATTGCTGGTGACCCGTGGCGCGCTGACGACGTTTTCCATCGCCAATGACGTCGCCAAATACTTCGCGATCCTGCCGGCGCTGTTCGCCGCGATCTACCCGCAACTGGGCGTGCTGAACATCATGCAGCTGACCAGTCCGCAGAGCGCGATCCTCTCGGCCATCGTCTTCAACGCCCTGATCATCGTGGTGCTGATTCCACTGGCACTGCGCGGTGTGCGGGTGCAAGCGGCGAGT
Source organism: Pseudomonas sp. NPDC088414 (assembly GCF_044753325.1). NCBI lineage: Bacteria > Pseudomonadati > Pseudomonadota > Gammaproteobacteria > Pseudomonadales > Pseudomonadaceae > Pseudomonas > Pseudomonas sp. NPDC088414. Next base: position 29,094 of record NZ_JBIVMY010000036.1, read on the forward strand.
GCGGCGGCACTGCTGCGGCGCAATCTGCTGATCTACGGACTGGGCGGGATTCTGGTGCCGTTCGTGGGGATCAAGGCGATCGACATGCTGCTCACGGCTTTGCATTTGGTTTGAGGTTGGAAGAGCCCCTCACCCTAACCCTCCCGAAACGTCGGACCGCCCGTAGGGAGAGGGGACTGACCGAGTGGTTTATCAGAGGTGCATCGACCTGAGATACCGAGCTGAACACCGGTCCTGAGACGCACAAAGATCGGCTCCCTTTCCCCTCGCCCCCTTGGGGGAGAGGGCTGGGGTGAGGGGGAAGAGATCCCCCTGACACCTCACAAAAGTTTGCCCAACGAATTCGAGGATTTTGCAATGTCCACAATGATACGTCCGGCCCTGAGCCTGCTGGTGCTGATGACCCTGATCACCGGCGTGGCTTATCCACTGGTGGTGACCGGCGTTGCGCAGGTCGCTTTTCCTGAACAGGCCAATGGCAGCCTGGTGCACGATGCCGACGGCAAGGTGCGCGGCTCGTCGCTGATCGCCCAGGATTTCGTCGGTGATGCGTGGTTCCATCCGCGTCCTTCGGCGGGTGCCTTCGCCACCGTGTCCAGCAGCGCCAGCAATCTTGCGCCGAGCAATCCGGCGCTGGCCACCCGGGTGATCGACGACGCCCACAAGTTGCAGGTGCCCGGTCAGGGGCCGGTGCCGTTGGCGCTGCTGACCACCTCCGGCAGCGGCCTCGATCCGCACTTGCCTCCGGCAGCAATTGCCTATCAACTGGCGCGTGTCGCGCAAGCGCGCAACCTGCCGGTGTCGACCTTGCAGCAATTGCTCGATGCGCACATCGAACAGCCGCTGGTGGGGCCACCGGTGGTCAACGTGCTGGAGCTGAACATGGCGCTGGAAAAGCTGTAGATCAAAAGATCGCAGCCTTCGGCAGCTCCTACACTGGATCGACCTGTAGGAGCTGCCGCAGGCTGCGATCTTTTGACGGTTCACCCTCATTTCAAACCGAACAAGGCAATCCCCGATGAGCGACTCCGGCCGCGCCGACGCACTGTTAGCAGACCTGCCCCGCGACGGCCGTGGCCGGCTGAAGATTTTCCTCGGCGCCGCCCCCGGTGTCGGCAAGACCTACGCCATGCTCCAGGCTGCGCACACGCAACTGCGTCAGGGCGTGAAAATCATTGCCGGTGTCGTCGAAACCCATGGTCGTGCGGAAACCGAAGCGCTGCTTGGCGGCCTGCCACAGCAACCGCTGGTGCGCTCGGAATACCGTGGCGTGATGCTCGAAGAAATGGACCTCGACGGCCTGCTCGCGGCCAAACCCAAGCTGGTGCTGGTGGACGAACTGGCGCACACCAACGCCCCCGGCAGTCGTCACGCCAAGCGCTGGCAGGATATTCAGGAGCTGCTCGCCGCCGGCATCGACGTGTACACCACGGTCAACGTCCAGCACCTGGAAAGCCTCAACGATCAGGTGCGCGGCATCACCGGCGTGCAAGTGCGCGAAACCCTGCCGGACTGGGTGCTGCAGGAAGCCTACGAACTGCTGCTGATCGACCTGCCGCCGCGTGAGTTGCTGGAGCGTCTGCGTGAAGGCAAGGTCTACGTGCCGGAACAGGCGCGGGCGGCGATCGATGCGTTTTTCACCCAGACCAACCTCACCGCGCTGCGCGAACTGGCGATGCAAACGGCGGCCGCGCAGGTCGACAACGATCTCGCTCAAGGCTATCGCCAACTCGGTCAGGCGGCTCCGGCGGTGCGCGGGCGTTTGCTGGTCGGCGTCGATGGCGATGCGCATGCCGAACGCCTGGTGCGTCACGCCAGCCGCGTGGCCCAGCGCCGGCATTTGCCGTGGAGTCTGGTGCATGTCGACAACGGCACGGTGCGCGATGAACAGTCGCGCTTGCGCCTGCAAAATGCCCAGCAACTGGCCGAACGCCTCGGCGGCGAAGTGGTGTTGTTGCGCGCCGGCGAAGTGGCGAAAACCCTGATCCAGCATGCTGCCGAACGCCGGGCGAGTCTGCTGCTGGTCGGCCAGTCGCGGCCGAGTCTGCGCCGGCGGCTGTTCGGTGGCGGGCTCGCCGCACGGTTGCTGCGTCAGGCCCATGGCCTGGAAATCAACGTCCTCGATAACGACCATGAACACCCGCAGCCGCGTCTGCGGATGACGCCGACGCTGGTCTGGTTCGACTATCTGTTGGCGCTGCTTGCCACGTTGTTGGCCAGTGCGTTGGCGTGGGCGGTGTCGAGTATTTTGCCGTTGCCGAACATCTCGCTGGTGTTCCTCGCGGCAGTGTTGCTGGTGGCGGTGCGCAGCAGTCTGGGCCCGGCGCTGGCCTGTGCGGCGCTGTCGTTTCTGACCTACGACTTCCTGTTCATCCCGCCGAATTTTTCCTTCGCCATCCAGCGTGAAGAAGACGTTCTGACCTTGCTGTTCTTCCTGCTGATGGCGGCGCTCACCGGTAATCTCGCCGCGCGTCAGCGCCGTCAGTTGCAGGCGTTGCGCGACACCCAGGAAGAGACCACGGAGCTGCTCGACCTGTCGCGCAAACTGACTGCGGCGACGGATCGCCAAGCGGTGGTCAGCGCCGCCGCGCAGCACCTCAACGGCTGGAGCGATCTGCAATTGTGCCTGCTCAATCGCGACGGCCAGGGCGGCTGGAAAGTCGAGACCGGCGGGCCGCTGGAGTTCACCGAATCCGAACGTGCCGCCGCCGACTGGGCCTGGCAGCACGATCAACCGGCGGGTATGGGCACCGGCACGCTGCCGTTCGGTCGCTGGTGGTGGTGGCCGCTGTCGGTGGAGGACGGGCCGCTGGCGCTGCTCGGGGTCTGCGCCAAAGAGGGCCAGACCTTGAGCGGTCAGCGTCGGCGCCTGCTCACCGCGTTAAGCCAGCCACTGGCTCAGGCATTGGCCCGGGCGCAACTGGCGGACGATCTGGAAGCTGCGCGCCTGCACGGTGAAACCGAGCAATTGCGCAGTGCGCTGCTGGCTTCGGTATCGCATGATCTGCGCACACCGCTGACCGCCATGCGCGGCAGCATCGACAGCCTGCTGGCCCTCGGCGAAGCGATCCCGCTGGAGGATCGCCGCGAGTTGCTCGAAGGCACCCGCGATGAAGCCGAACGCCTCGACCGCTACATCCAGAACCTGCTGGACATGACCCGCCTCGGCCACGGCGCACTGAAACTCGCGCGCGACTGGGTGGCGCCGGCGGACATCGTTGGCAGCTCGCTCAATCGCCTGCGCGCGGTGCTGGCGCCGTTGCAGGTCAGCACCGATGTGCCGGCCGAGTTGCCGCTGCTGTTCGTGCATGCGGCGCTGATCGAGCAGGCGCTGGTCAATGTGCTGGAAAATGCTGCACGTTTCTCACCTGCTCACGGTCGTTTGCAATTGAGTGCCGGGGCGAATGACGAAGAGATCTTCTTCACGGTCAGCGATGAAGGACCGGGGATTCCCGAAGACGAGCGGGCGAAGATTTTCGACATGTTCTACACCGCCGCACGCGGTGATCGCGGTGGGCAGGGCACGGGACTGGGGCTGGCGATCTGTCAGGGCATGGTCGGTGCGCATGGCGGGCGCATCAGTGTCGCCGACGGCATCGACGGGCGTGGCACCAGCATCACCCTGCACCTGCCATTGCAGACGCAACCGGGGATGGACAATGAAGCCTGAGCCCGGCTGCGCTAATCTCTTGCCAATCTTTTGTGTTGATGTGAATTCATGAGCCAGACCGCGACCATTTTGGTCATCGATGACGAACCGCAGATCCGCAAATTCCTGCGCATCAGCCTCGCCTCACAAGGCTACAAAGTGCTCGAGGCCGGCACCGGTGCCGAGGGCCTGGCCCAGGCGGCGCTGAACAAACCCGACCTGCTGGTGCTCGACCTCGGCCTGCCGGACATGGACGGCCAGCAGGTGCTGCGCGAGTTTCGCGAGTGGGCCACCGCACCAGTGCTGGTGCTCTCGGTGCGGGCCAGCGAAGGGCAGAAGGTTCAGGCGCTGGATGGCGGTGCCAACGACTACGTGACCAAGCCGTTCGGCATTCAGGAGTTTCTCGCCCGGGTCCGCGCGTTGTTGCGTCAGGCGCCGGCCGGCGAGGCCCAGCAAGCGGCGCTGACGTTCGGCCCGTTGACCGTGGATCTGGCTTATCGGCGCGTGCTGCTCGACGGTACCGAAGTGGCGCTGACCCGCAAGGAATACGCGGTGCTGGCGCAACTGGCGCGGCATCCGGGCCGGGTAATCACCCAGCAGCAATTGCTCAAGGACATCTGGGGGCCGACGCATACCGAGGACAGTCATTACCTGCGAATTGTCGTTGGGCATTTGCGTCAGAAGCTGGCGGATGATCCCACGCGGCCGCGGTTTATTGTGACGGAGGCGGGGGTTGGGTATCGGCTGTTGAGTGAGAACAGCTTGTAGCTTTGTAGTGGCCGATCCGGTGCTTTCGCGAGCAAGCTCGCTCCCACATTTGGAATGCATTCCCCTGTGGGAGCGAGCTTGCTCGCGAAGAGTCCAGAAAAAACACTGAAGTACTTTCAGGATTTCAACCCTGCTCCTGCTCATACCGATCCAGCGTATCCCGCGCAATCTCCCGCCCCAGCGCGATCAGTTCCGGCGCCTTGTAGAACTCGAAAAACCGGCACACGCGCTTCGGCACGTTGATCAGGATGTCCGGTGGATAGCCGGCGATCTTGTATTGCGCCAGCGAGGTCTGCATCACCTCGAAACTCTGGTTGATCAGGTCCAACAGTGACGCCGGCCCGACGTTGTCGATGATGAACGAACCGGTGGCGGACTTCGGCGCGCCTTCGCGCTCGGGAGCCGCTGCCGGTTGCTGACTTTCCGGCTCGCTGCCCTCCAGCCATGGGTTGATGTCTGCCGCTTCGGCGCGCAAGGCTTCCTGTTCGAGCAACAGCAATTGTTCGGCCTGTTTGCGGCGAAACGGCATCTTCGAACCCAGCGAACTGAGCAGGCTGTCGAAGCGCGAACGAAATGCCGGCGGGCGCTGGATCACCGGTAGTTTGTAATGCCGCTGGTTGGTCGCGTTGAGGTTGACCGCGATGATCAGATCGCAGTGGCTGGACACCACCGGCACGATCGGCAACGGATTGAGAATACCGCCGTCCACCAGCATCCGGTTGCCCTGCATCACCGGGGTGAACAGGCTGGGAATCGCCGCCGAGGCGCGCATCGCCTGATGCAGGCAACCTTCCTGAAACCAGATTTCCTGCTGGTTGGTCAGATCGGCGGCGACCGCGGTGTAGGGGATGCGCAGGTCTTCGATGTTGATCTCGCCGACGATCTTGCGGATCTGCCCGAAGACCTTTTCGCCACGAATCGCCCCGAGGCGAAAACTCACGTCCACCAGCCGCAGCACATCCAGATAATCGAGGGATTCGATCCAGGCGCGGTATTCGTCGAGTTTGCCTGCCGCATAGATCCCGCCGACCACCGCGCCCATCGAGCAACCGGCAATGCAGGCGATGTCGTAACCGCGTCTTTCGATCTCCTCGATGACCCCGATATGGGCATAGCCCCGGGCGCCGCCGGAACCCAGCACCAGTGCGACACGCTTTTTCATCCAGCTTCCTCCCCGACAAGCTTGCACAATGCACCCATCCGGGGGCGGGCGACAATCGTCAGGGTCGTTCGGGGCGGCAGGGGCGTCGTTTTTTCGATACTCCATGACCACTCGGCGCTATCCTTGGTCACCGCAGATTCATGGGGCGCCAAGGCACTTTTCCCTTGGCGTAACGTCTTACCTGCACGACTGTTGACCTATTTGAGGTGTAAGTGATGAAAGCCTGGATCTGTGTGCCGTTGATTGCGCTGGCATTGGCCGGTTGCGCTGGCAAGACTGCTTATCGTGACAGCTGTGGCAGTCAGCTCGATGCGGCGTGGCATGAACTGGATCTGGCCAAGGCCGAAGGTTTTGCCGGCACGGTCAGCTACTCCAAGGCGCTGTCGCTGTTGACCGCAGCCAAGACCCAGCAGCAATTCGAAGGCTTTGAAGGCTGCAGCAACAAGGCGGAGAAAGCCCGTTTCTATATTCGCGAATCCCGCGCCGGGCGCTAAGCTGCTGACTTGACGCAAGGATGCGCCTGCCTTGCAGCGGCAGACTGGTCCTTCAAGCCATTTGAATCAGGAGCGAGTGATGTCAGCGTTGGTGGATCGGTTGGTGGCTCATGTCCTGAGCCTGGAAGTGCGGCTGCTGGCCTGTCAGGCGCGCCTGACTGAGCGTACCGACCCCGAGGCGCTGCATGATTTGCGCACCACGGTGCGGCGCTTGCGCAGCCTGTTGCGCCCCTTGCGTGGCTTGCCGGGTGTTGAGCAACTGGAAGTGGCGGCATCTGCGGTGGGGCAGTTGACCACACCGTGGCGCGACCGCGAGGTGTTGGCCGCCTACCTGCTCAAGCATGATCAACCGCAAGCCGCACAGCGACGCATGGCGCAAATGGACGAAGCCTATCCAGCATTGGCCGCGAGCGCCGAAGTGGCTTCGTTGCTGATCATCCTCGACGCCTTCCCGCGATTCCTGCGTGCTTCCGAGCGTCAGGGGCTGCTCAAGGGCCTGGGCAAGCGCATCGAAAAACGCCTGCACAAACAATGGAAAAAACTCGACGAGGCCCTGCACGATCCGGCCCATGACCGCCATCGTCTGCGCCTGCTGATCAAGCGCGTGCGTTATGGCATCGAAGCCTACCCGGAACTCGATCGCCTGCCTGAATCAGCGCTGGCGCGATTGAAGTCGGCGCAGGGCGCGCTGGGTGACTGGCACGATTGCTGGCAGTGGCTGGCGCGGGCCGAACTGGAAAGCGATCTGCAACCGTGCGTCGCGACCTGGCAGGCGGGCCTGATCAAGGCTGAAGCCAAGGCCGATCGCGTGCTGGATAAACTCAGTTCAGCCTGCTTCAAATAATCTCGATATCACCCGGCCCCTGTAGGAGCTGCCGAAGGCTGCGATCTTTGTTTTTGAAAATCAAAAGATTGCAGCCTTCGGCAGCTCCTACAGGGGGGGGGTGAATGGGAAAACGGGGTAAGGCCTTTCTGTCAGTCCATTTGACCGGAATAGACGCTGCAGCGCTCTGCCATGCTGGTTAAGATCGCTGCATTCCTTTTTTCGCTTGCCGAGGTTGTCATGCGCTTTTCCGATCTGATCGAGGCGGTTCGTCGCCAGCCAGAAGTGACCATTCCCGCCGAGTGGGGTCAGGGTCGGGCCAGTTTTGGTGGCCTGGTCGCGGCGCTGCAATACGAAACCATGCGCGCGAAAGTGCCGGCGGAGCGCCCGGTGCGTTCGTTGGCGATCACCTTTGTCGGCCCGGTCGAACCGGAAGTCCCGGTGAGCTTCGAAGTCGATGTGTTGCGCGAAGGCAAAGCGGTCAGCCAAGTGCTGGGCCGGGCTGTGCAGAACGGTCAGGTGGTGACGATTGTGCAGGGCAGCTTTGGCGCTTCGCGTCCTTCGGAAGTGGCCGTTGCCGCCTATCCGGCAGCTGAAATGAAACACTGGGACGAATGCCAGGAGTTGCCCTACATCAAAGGCGTGACCCCGGAGTTCATGCGTCACCTGGCGATGCGCTGGAGTGTCGGCGGCATGCCGTTCACCGGCAATCAATCGCGGCAGATGGGCGGCTGGGTGCGCTTGCGTGGCGATGTGAAGGAAGAGCCGGTCAATGAAGCGCATCTGCTGGCGCTGGTGGATGCGTGGCCACCGGCACTGTTGCCGTACCTGAAGAAACCGGCACCGGGCAGCACGCTGACCTGGACCATCGAATTCGTCCAGCCGTTACGCGAATTGAACACGCTGGACTGGTGCAAATACCTGGCGGACATCGAGTACGCCGCCGACGGCTACGGCCATGTCGCCGCCAAGCTGTGGAGCGCGGAGGGGGAGTTGATTGCCATGAGTCGGCAGACCGTGACGATTTTTGCCTGAGTCACTCAGTGCCGACGGTGGCGCTCACGCCAGGCGCGCCACCAGCCGCCGCTGAGGAAAAACCGTGGAAAGGTCAGGAACTGCTCGACCAGCAAGCGTGACACCGCATCTTTGCGATCACTGAACGGCTCGGAGGCTTGCGCCTCCAGGCTGTGGCCGTGGCGCTGCAGACCCAGCGCCGCGACGATACCGATCACACCGATGGCGACACTGGCCAGGCTCAGGCTGAACACCCCGGACACGATCAGCAAAAATGCAACGATGAACAGCGGCACGGCAATCAGGTGCAACACCAGATTGGTCGGGTGCTGGTGATTGTTCGGGTACGCGCGCCATTGCCACGCGGGAAGGTTAGGGTGACGTTTGCCCATGTTGACTACTCCTCGATCCATGTTGAACACATGCTTGAAGAATAGGCCGGGGCGATGGGGGCGGCGAATCAAGGTTGGCTATGGTGGTGATAGGCGTCATCGCCGGATTCGATGTTGACCCGGCTGAAGCCTTCAGAGTTTCAACTGCCCGATTGCCTTGCTCAGCTCCCCGGCCAATGTCGCCAACTCATTGCTGGTAGTCGCCGAATCCACGGTTTGTTGCACGGTGTTTTCGGTCACATCACGAATGCTCACCACCGCCCGATTCATCTCTTCCGCGACCTGACTCTGCTGCTCGGCCGCCACCGCAATCTGCGTGTTGCTCTCGCGCATCTGCGCCACCGCGCCAGTGATTTCCGCCAGCGCCTCGCCAGCTTCCTGCGCCTGCTGCACGCAGTCGTCGGCCTTGTACGAACTCTCCTGCATGAAGTCCACCGCATCGCGGGTGCCGGCCTGCAACGCCGAGACCATGGTGGTGATTTCATCGGTGGAGGTCTGCACGCGTTTGGCCAGATTGCGCACCTCGTCGGCGACCACCGCAAAACCGCGGCCCATCTCGCCGGCACGCGCCGCTTCGATGGCGGCGTTGAGCGCCAGCAGGTTGGTTTGCTCGGCGATGCTGTGGATCACACTGACCACGCCGTTGATCTTCTGGCTGTCCTCGGCCAGGCGCTGGATCATCTCGGCGGTTTGCTGCACACCGCTGGAGAGGCCGGCAATCGACTGCTGCACCCGGCTGACCACTTGCTGACCGCTGCCGGCCAGACCATCGGCGGTCTGCGACAGATCGCGGGTGGCGCCGGCGTGCTGGGCGATGTGATAAACCGTGGCGGTCATTTCATTAATTGCGGTGGCGGCCTGATCGGTCTCGCTCTGTTGACCGAGCATGCCGTGGCGCACTTCGTTCATGCTCGACGCCAGACGCGCGGCGCCGACGTCCAGTTGCCGCGCCGTGTTGGCAACGGTGGTAACCACGCGCTGATAACCGGCCTGCATCGCGTTGAACGCATTGGCCATTTGCCCGACTTCGTCCTTGCAGGCCAGCGGCACGCGGGCCGAGAGGTCACCGCTTTTCTCGACATGCAGCATCACGTCCTTCAACGTGTTGAGCTGACTGAGCAAGAAGCGGATCAGCAACTGCGAAGCGCCGAGCATGGCCAGCATCAGGATGAATACCGCTACGGCGTAGTTGGCAAAGCGTTCACTGAACACTTGCGCCAGGCTTGGGCCGTAGGCGATGACGGCGACTTGCTGGCCGTCGGCACGACTGAACACTTCGGCACCCATCAGCGGGTTGTTGCCGAACAGCGGCAGGTGATTGACCTCGTTCCAGCCGTTGCCGTCGCTGATTTCCAGCACAGGCTGGTCGTTGAGGCGCGGTGCTTCACCCCGTTTGAAAGTCAGCACTTGATCGGCCTTGGGCAGCGCCTGCCCGGCCGGCCAGGCCTTGAGCAATTGCGCCTGGGCCTGTGCGGAGGTTTTCGACGCCTGACTGCGGGCCTGCTGTTCAAGCTGCACGGCGTACAACACCAGCAGCAGGGTGGTGACGAAGGCGACCGCATTGACCGCCCAGAATTTGTATTTCAGCGAGATATTGCTAAGCCAGGCACCCATGGAGGTCTTCTCTGATAGCGGAAACAGTTTTGGCAAGGTGCCATTATTGTGCCTCTACGTTGGAAGTCGGGCTTGATGTGGGTCAACAGATCAAAAGATCGCAGCCTTCGGCAGCTCCTACAGGGAATTCACCCTCTCAATGTAGGAGCTGCCGAAGGCTGCGATCTTTTGCTGTTTAAACCAGTGCCGGCAGGTTGAAGAACGCCCGGGCACACGCCGTGGTATGCGCCGCCAGATCGTCCTCGCTCTCGCCGCGGTGCAACGCCACTTCGCGCAGCACTTCGGTCAGATACGCCGGCTCATTGCGGCCGTTCTTCGGTTTTGGCCGCAAAGTGCGCGGCAGCAGGTACGGCGCGTCGCTTTCGAGCATCAGTCGTCCGCGCTTGATCTCCTTGACCAGCGGATGCAGGTGCGTGCCGCGGCGCTCGTCGCAGATCCAGCCGGTGATGCCGATGTGCAGATCCAGGTCCAGGTAACTGAACAGGGCTTTTTGCTCGCCGGTAAAGCAGTGCACCACGGCGGCGGGCAGTTGATCGCGGAAGTCCTTGAGGATTTCCAGCAGACGCTGGCTGGCATCCCGCTCATGCAGGAACACCGGCAATTGCAGTTCTACTGCCAGCGCCAGATGTTCTTCGAGGACTTTTTCCTGTTGCGGGCGCGGCGAGAAATCGCGGTTGAAATCCAGCCCGCATTCACCCACGGCGACCACGTTTGGCTCTTGCAGCAGGCTGCGCAAACGCCGCGCGCTGTCAGCGTTCCAGTCACTGGCCGAATGCGGGTGAATGCCGGCGGTGGCGAACAGTTGCTGGCCGCTGTCATCCAGTTGCCGGCACAGCTCCAGCGCCTGTTCGCTACCCTCGACGCTGGTGCCGGTCAGCACCAATTGGCAGACCCCGGCGGCGTAGGCGCGATCAAGTACCGCCTGATGTTTTTCGGCGAAACTGGGGTTGGTCAGGTTGACGCCGATATCGATGAGTTGCATGGTTCTACCTCGGGCCGAAGGCCGGGAAGCATACCAGAGCTGTAGATTTATAAGAAAAGCCAAGAACTACAACGAGTTATAGCTGTCTTTTGATGCCGTGACGCAGCCCGGGTTGGCGCAAATGCCATCACTGTGCCAGTCTCTCGCACTTTGCCAGCGCTCCAGGCGCTCTGTTTTTGTCGGTGTTTTTGACCGTTCAGCGGTAAAACGCCCCGTATTCTTTCCGGAGAGTGGATGCATCGTCCCTCGGTTTTGCTCCTGTTGTGTGCGTCGCTGCTGCTGCCGATAACGGCGGTTGCGCGCTTGCCCGGGCCCCTGCAAGCCGTGCCGGCCGCCAAGGTTCGCGACCTGTCGGAGATTCGCAGCAGTCGCGTGTTGCGGGTGCTGGTCAACCAGAGTCGCAACAGCTCCGGTGAAGTTCAGGGCCAGGCCATTGGCGTTGAATACCATCGCCTGCGCGCCTTCGAGCAATACCTCAATGGCCACGCCCGCGATGGTCAGGAAATCACCCTCAAGATCATTCCCAAAGCCAAGGATCAACTGCTCGGCGCGCTGCAGCGCGGTGAAGGAGATCTGGTCGCGCCCGGTGAGCTGCTCGATCTGCAACCTGGCCACGCGGTTGCCAGCAGTGAGCCGATCGCCAGTAACGTGCCGCTGGTGCTGGTCGGCATCAAGGGCGAGCGCCGTTACACCAAGGTCGAGCAGCTTTCCGGCAAGACTCTGGCCTTGCCGACCGGCAGTGCGGCGGGGGAGGCGGTCAGCCAGCTCAATCAGAAACTGGCGTTGCACAAACTGGCGCCGATCAAGATCGAATGGGTCGACCCGACACTGGCGGTCGAAGACGTGCTGGAGATGGTGCAGGGCGGAATTTTCCACCTGACCATCGTTGAGCAACCGATCGCCGAGCGTTGGGGCAAGATCCTGCCCAAGCTGCGTTTCGACCGGCAGTTGATGATCAGCGAGCCGGGTGAGGAATACTGGTTCGTGCGCCGCGATGCCTCGATGCTGCGGGCGAGCATCGATCGCTTTCTGGGCGGCTACAAGAAGCCGGCGAACGAGGATGCAGAGTTTCTGCGGATCTATCGACGGCTCTACCAAGTGCACTATCCGTTGGCCAAGGCTGACCGCCAGCGTCTGGAGAAACTGCGCCCGACCCTGCAAAAACACGCCGACGCACAAAGCATGGACTGGCTGAACCTGGCGGCGCTGGCCTTCAAGGAGTCAGCCCTGCAACCCAGCGCCCGCAGCGGCAGTGGCCCGACCGGGTTGATGCAGATCACCCCGTCCGCAGCGCAGCGGGTCGGTGTGAACAACATCCAGAATCTCGATGCGAATGTGCAGGCCGGGGCCAAGTACCTGGCGATGATTCGCCGCAAGTTTTTCAACAGTCCGAAACTCAATGAGCGCGAGCGCATGGCCTTCACTCTGGCGGCTTACAACATCGGCCCGGAACGGGTGCAAGGCATGCGCGCCGAAGCACGGCGGCGTGGGCTGAATCCGAACCAGTGGTTCTTTCAGGTCGAGCGCATCGCCATGGAACAGGTGGGCATGGGTCCCGTCAGCTATGTTAATAGCGTGAACAAGTACTACTTGGCGTACGACCGTGAGCGGGAGTCGTTGGAGCCCCGGGGCCAGAAAGTCGCCTCACGGAAGTAATCGAATAATTTGATTGTTATGGCGGAATAATTGCGCTTTTAACATGAATTTAACTGATTAATATAGCGGCCAATCCCAACACACTTCTCGCAAAACAAGGAATGCCCCATGAGCTCTCTGATCAACAAGGTTCTGTTCACCCGCGCCGGTTACGGCCTGACCATTCTGCGCATCGCGGTCGGCGTGATCTTCGCCGCCCACGGTTCGCAAAAGCTGTTTGGTCTGTTCGGCGGTTACGGTCTGGCGGGCACCGCGCAATACATGGACAGCATCGGTCTGCACCCGGGTTACCTGATGGCCACGCTGGCCGGCGGTACCGAGTTCTTCGCCGGTCTGGCGCTGATCATCGGCCTGCTGGTGCGCCCGGCGGCGCTGGGTCTGACCTTCCTGTCGCTGGTGGCGATCTTCACCGTGCACATCAGCAACGGTCTGTTCATGGCCAACAACGGTTACGAGTTCGCCCTGGCGCTGCTCGGTGGCAGCCTCGCGGTGATGATCGAAGGCGCCGGCAAGCTGTCGGTGGATCGCGCCATCGCCGGTTGAGCGCTCTGGATCAAGCAAAAGGCCCGCATTGTGCGGGCCTTTTTTGTTGCGGCCGATTCTTGACACTCATCGGTCACGTTCTCTAGGATGTTGCTCATGCGCCGATTTAAACAGCTACTTGCGGGGCGCCAGGTGACTCAGACAGTTGCCGTCAGAAGCCGGAACAGGGCTTCGAAATACCGCTAAAGCGCTGGTTCGGTGTTGCCTCTCACCTGCCATGCAGACTTTTGAGGCAGAGACACGACACGATGAATGCACTACGCCCTCCAGCACGTCCCGCGCCGATCACGGCACATATCACCCAGCGCAATCCAAAAATCCTGCTTGGCGGCAAACATCAGCCAACGCTGTTGCGTTATCTCGATGGCTGGCCACGTCGCAGCGGCGGTCCTGCCGCGTTCCTGATCCAGTTCGTTGAAGACGGCGAGTCGCTTGCACGCTTTGCCAGTGACAGTTTTGATCTGGCAGTGATTCAGGCACCGAGCGCTGAAGACGCTCCGGAAATGATCAAGCAATTGACCCGCGTTGCGCGGCAGGGGCTGATCACCCGCCGCTAAAACGCTCAGGGATATTCGATCGCCACGATATAGACAAACTGCTCACCGGTTGGCGTCTGTACCCGGACTTCGGCGTCCAGCGCCTTGCCGATCAAGGCGCGGGCCAGCGGTGAGTCGATGCTGATCAGACCCAGCTTCAAATCCAGTTCATCCGGGCCGACGATGCGGTAGCGCGATTGCTTGCCGTCTTCGTCCTCGATGGTGACCCAGGCGCCGAAGTAGACCTTGTTCGGATCGCTGGGTTTTTCGCTGACGACCTTCAGTGCTTCGAGACGCTTGGTGAGAAATCGCACGCGGCTGTCGATCTCGCGCAGCATTTTCTTGCCGTAGGTGTACTCGGCGTTTTCCGAGCGATCACCCTGCGCCGCTGCTTCGCTGACCGCTTGCGTCACCTGCGGGCGGCGCACATGCCACAGCTCATGGAATTCGGCGCGCATCCGCGCTTCACCTTCAGGGGTGATCAGCGCGGTGCCGGCGGTGCGGGGAGGGCGATAACGGCTCATGGCAACTTCTTGTGGTGACGAAGGCTGGAGTCTATCAACCCTCGCGCAAGACTGTCAGCGGACTCGCATTCAACGCCCGACGCGTGCCGAACACCCCGGCACCGCCAATCAGTGCGGCGCCAATCAATGGCAGCACCAGCAGCCATGGATGCGGATGCCATGGCAGATCGAATGCATAGCGATACAACACCAGACTCACCACTTCCGAGCCGATGGCCGCGAGCAGGCCGCTGACCGCCCCGAGCAAGCCGAACTCGATGCGCCGCGCCTTGACCAGCAATTGCCGTTGCGCACCCAGCGCGCGCAACAGTGCGCCTTGGCGAATGCGTTCATCCAGCGTTGCCTGCAAGCCGGAGAACAGCACCGCCATCCCCGCCGCCAGGACAAACAACAACACGTATTCCACCGCCAGGGTGACCTGGGCGAGGATGCTGCGCAGTTGTTCCAGCAGCGCTTCGACTTGCAGGATGGTCACCGCCGGGAATGCTCGTGACAGCTCGACGATCTGCTGATCGTGACCGGGTGCCAGATAGAAACTGGTCAGGTAGGTCGCCGGCAGATCTCTCAGCGTGCCGGGCTGGAAGATCATGAAGAAGTTCGGTTGGAAGTTGTCCCAGTTGATCTCGCGCAGGCTGGTGACCTTCGCCTCACGATTGACCCCGCCCACGCTGAACACCATGTGATCGCCGAGTTTGAGCTTGAGGCTTTCGGCGACTTTGCCTTCAACCGACACGCCCGGTACGTCATCCGAGGGTTGCCCGGTCCACCACGAACCGGCGGTGAGCTTGTTGCCGGCCGGGAGGTCGGCAGCCCAGGTCAGGCTCAAGTCGCGTTGCACGGCACGGTCGCCGGCCGAATCCTTGCTGACGATTTGCTGCACCGGTTCGCCGTTGATGCTGATCAGCCGTCCCGGAACCACCGGGTACAACGGCGCCGCTTGGGCGGACACCTTGATCAAGTGATCGGTGAAGGCCTGTTTGTCCGCCGGCAGGATGTTCAGGGCGAAGTAGTTGGGGGCGTTTTTCGGCAACTGGTTTTGCCAGGTGTCGAGCAGTTCACCACGCAACAGGGCGATCAGTGCCATCGACAACAGGATCAAACCGAACGCCAGTGCTTGACCAGCCGCCGCCAGTGGATGACGCAGCAGCTGCCCCAGGCCGAGGCGCCACGGCAGCGGCGCACGGGCGAGCATCCGTCGCAGGCTGTTGAGCAGCAACAGCAGCAAGCCACCCAGCACCAGCGCGGCGACCACGCCACCGCCAAGCAGGGCGAAGGTCAGCAATAGATCGAGACTCAGGCGCCACATGATCAACCCGAGTGCGCCCAGCGCCGCGCCATAGACCACCCACGTGCTCGACGGGATCGGCAGCATGTCACGGCGCAGTACCCGCAATGGTGGCACCCGCCCCAGTGCGGCAAGCGGCGGCAGGGCGAACCCGGCGAGCGCCACCAGCCCCGTACCGATCCCGGCGAGCGCCGGAAACAGGCCGCCCGGTGGCACATCCGCGGGTAGCAGATCATGCAGCAGAGCGAACAGTCCCAACTGCGCCAGCCAGCCGAGCACCGCGCCACTGAGGGCAGCGAATAGACCGAGTACGGTCAATTGAATGCTGAACAGCAGCATGGTTTCCCGACGTGACAGACCAAGGCAGCGCAACAGCGCGCTGGCATCGAAGCGGCGGCTGGCGAAGCGGTTGGCCGACAACGCGACTGCAACGCCAGCGAGCAACACTGCGACCAGACTGGCCATGTTCAGATAGCGCTCGGCCTTGCCCAGTGCGCCGCCAATCTGCCGGTTGCCGTCGCGCGCATCCTGAATTCGTTGATTTGCCGCCAACCCCGGCTTGAGCAGTTGCCGATAGGTTTCCAGTGCCTGTGGTTCGCCGCGCCACAACTCGCGATAGCTCACGCGGCTGCCGGGCTGCACCACACCAGTGGCGGCGAGGTCCTCGAGGTTGATCATCACCCGAGGCGTGAGGCTGTAGAAGTTGCCGGCGCGATCCGGTTCGTAGGTCAACACACGGGTCAGCTTCAGGGTTTTCATGCCGACGTCGATGCTGTCGCCGATCTTCAGATCCAGCGCAGTCAGCAGACGAGCTTCAACCCACGCTTCACCGGGTTGCGGCTCGCCGCCCGAGGTTTCAGCGGCAAACGGGGCCGGGGCACTTTTCAGTTCGCCGCGCAGTGGATAGGCGCGGTCGACCGCTTTGATGCTCGATAACTGAATGCCATTGTCGGTGGCAATGACGCTGGAAAATTCCACCACCTGCGCATGATTCAAGCGCAGCTCGGTGCCGCTGCGGATCTGTTCGTCGCGGGCTGGCGAGCTGCCCTCCAGCACCAGGTCGGCGCCAAGGAACTCGGTGGCGCGCAGCATCATTGCACCGTTGAGGCGGGCGCCGAAGTAGCCGATGGCGGTACTCGCGGCCACTGCCACGACCAAGGCAAAAAACAACACCCGCAATTCCCCGGCGCGGGCATCGCGCATGAGTTGACGTAGCGCGAGACTGAACAGACGCAACAGCGGCAGACGTGCCATCAAGGCTCCAGAGGGGCGACCAGCAGCCCGGCTTCAAGTCGGATCAGGCGCCGGCAGCGATGGGCCAGGCGTTCGTCGTGGGTCACCAGCACCAGGGTGGTGCCGCGTTCCTTGTTCAATTCGAACAGCAAGTCGCTGATGCGCTCGCCGGTGTGGCTGTCGAGGTTGCCGGTGGGTTCGTCTGCGAATAGCACGTCCGGCTCGGCAGCGAAGGCCCGGGCAATCGCCACGCGCTGTTGTTCGCCGCCAGAGAGCTGGCGCGGCGAGTGCGTCAGGCGCTGGCCGAGGCCGACCCTTTGCAGCAATTCAGTGGCGCGCTCACGGGCGTCTTTGCGGCCATCGAGTTCCAGCGGCAGCATGACGTTTTCCAGCGCGTTGAGACTGTCGAGCAACTGGAAGGACTGAAAGACAAAACCCACGTGTTCGGCGCGGATGCGCGCGCGCTGGTCTTCGTCGAGATTGCCCAGGGATTGCCCGGCGAGGATGACTTCGCCGCTGCTTGGCAGATCGAGGCCGGCGAGCAGGCCGAGCAGGGTGGATTTGCCGGAACCGGACGCGCCAACGATGGCCAGGCTGTCGCCCTTGTTCAGTTCCAGGCTGAGTTCGTGCAGGATAGTCAGTTCACCTTCCGCGCTGGGAACCACTTTGCTGAGGTTCTTCGCGGTGAGAATGCTTGCGCCCATGGAGAATCCGATGCGTGTGTGGTTTTTGAGTGCTGGCCTGGCCTTGATGTGCATGGCCCAGAACGCAGCGGCGGGTACTGTCCTGATCGTTGGCGATAGTATCAGCGCCGGTTTCGGACTGGATACCCGCCTGGGGTGGGTATCGCTGCTCGAGCAACGGCTCAAGCAGGAGGGTTTTGACGATAAAGTGGTCAACGCCTCCATCAGCGGCGATACCAGTGCCGGAGGCCAGGCACGCCTGCCGGCGCTGCTTGCAGAGCACAAGCCGGAGCTGGTGATCCTCGAATTGGGGGGCAATGACGGCCTGCGCGGAATGCCGCCAACGCAATTGCAACAAAACCTTGCGGCGATGATCGACAGCTCGCGTCAGAGCGGCGCCAAGGTGCTGCTGCTGGGCATGCAATTGCCGCCCAACTACGGCAAGCGTTACACCGATGCTTTCGCCGAGGTCTACGGCAAACTCGCCGACGATAAAAAAATACCGCTGGTGCCATTTTTCCTCGACGGTGTAGGCGGGCATCCCGAGCTGATGCAGGCCGATGGTCTGCACCCGGCAGCCGGGGCTCAGGGCAAGTTGCTGGAAAATGTCTGGCCGACGCTAAAACCGCTGTTATGAGGCTTTTCTAGCGGCAGGCTTTCGGCTAATGTGGCGCCCCCTTATTTGGAGCCCCCGATGCCGCGTCCTGCCTGGTCCCTGTTTGCCTACCAACTGATCGAGCCTGACGAACAGCTGGATCTGTTCGCCTGCCAGGAAGTGCGGGTGCATCTGGTGACCCGTCAGCTCGAACTCGGTGGCTCGGCAGACCGCACGTTGTGTGGCAGTCTGCTGCCGGCGCAACCGCGCTGGTCGAGTGTGGATCGCCGGGTGTTCCAGGATCAGCGTCTGTGTTCGTTGTGCCGGGCGATTCTTGAATCGCAGAAGCGCGGCACCTCGCCGATCTGGCCTGAGTTGCGTTTCGAGCTTTAAGATCAACAGATCGCAGCCTGCGGCAGCTCCTACATGAAGACTTCTGGCTGCCCATCGGCGCATCTCCCCGAATTCTCGAGGTGCGGTGTACAATCGCGCTCTTATACCCTTGTTGATCATGCGAAGGATTTTCCGGATGTTGCCGCGCTTTCCTGCCGTCACCCGCTGCCTGTCACTTGCCGCCCTGTGTGTGGCCGGTCCCGTTGCTGCATTGGAGTTTCCCCTGCCACCACCCGGTGAGGACATCATCGGCCAGGTGCAGGTGATCAAGGCCAAGTACGAAGATACCTTCGCTGACCTGGGCACCCAATACGACCTGGGTTATTCGGAGATGGTTGCGGCCAACCCGGGCGTCGATGCCTGGCTGCCGGGCGCCGGTACCGAAATCGTCCTGCCGACCCGGTTCATTCTGCCGCCGGGTCCGCGTGAAGGCATCGTGATCAACCTTGCCGAGTACCGTCTCTACTATTTCCCGAAAGGCCGCAACGTGGTGTACACCTTCCCGCTGGGGATTGGGCGTGAAGGTTGGGGGTCGCCAATCGCGCACACCTCGATCACCGCCAAGACGCCGAACCCGACCTGGACGCCTCCAGCGTCGATCAAGGCCGAGCACGCCGCCGACGGTGATCCGCTGCCGAACGTGGTACCGGCCGGCCCGGACAACCCGCTGGGTCCGTTCAAGTTCACCCTGGGCACTCCGGGCTACCTGATCCATGGTTCGAACAAGAAGTTCGGTATCGGCATGCGCACCAGCCACGGTTGCTTCCGCATGTTCAACAACAACGTGCTGGAAATGGCGGCCATGGTGCCGGTCGGCACTTCGGTGCGCATTCTCAACGATGCGTACAAGTTCGGCAGCAGTGGCGGCAAGGTGTATCTCGAAGCGCACACGCCAATCGATGACAAGGGCAACCCGTCGGTGGTCGACAAGCACACAGCGGTGATCAACGCGATGCTCAAGCGTGAAGATGTCACCAACAATCTGCGCGTGAACTGGGATGTGGTGCGTGACGTGGTGGCGGCCGAAGATGGCCTGCCAACTGAAATCGGCACGCCGAATACCTCGGCGCCGATGGTTTCGAGCACACCGATCGACTTGCAACAGTAAGCTCGATCCGGACCCGCCGATGCTTAAGCGTCGGCGGGTTTTTTATTGCCTGGACAAAGCTGCCGGCAATAAAAAAGCCGACCCAAAAAATGGGTCGGCTTGATAACAATCCCGAGGGATTATTACTTGCGGCTAGCTTTGTCCAGCATACGCAGAGCACGCTCGTTAGCTTCGTCAGCAGTCTGTTGTGCTTTTTGAGCAGCAGCCAGAGCTTCATCAGCTTTACGGTAAGCTTCGTCTGCACGAGCTTGGGAGCGAGCAGCTGCGTCTTCAGTAGCGGTCAGACGTGCTTCGGTTTCTTTCGATGCGCTGCTGCAACCGGTAGCCAGAACTGCGGCCAGAGCCAGAGCAGAGAATTTCAGAACGTTGTTCATCGTGTTCCCCTTCAAGGACTTTCAATTAAGTGGCTTTCTCCTCCGATTGAGGAAATAGCCGGCGTACATACTACCCATTACTTGTAGTAAGTAAACTGACGGAGCGCAAGAAGCAAAAAAAATTGTAGGCGTTGATTCTTTTTCGAGCAACTTTTAACTGGGCTGTATAAAAAATATCCAGCTGCAAGCCCCGGCCTGAGCGTGTTAATGAGAAAAAGTTCCCGCCGCCCGGTGCTGTTTCTGCGTGTTGCACCAAGTCTGCCTAGATGAATTCGTCTACACTTTTGTTCCGATTTTGCATGACGCCTCACATATCTTTGTCGCTCTTGAGGTGACTTTAAAGAAGCGCCCGCGTCTTAAGTCTCGACATTCGGCAATGTTCCGGTGAGCGCTTCGGGAAGATCCTCCCTGCTCTCGCCGCTGCGTCCATCGGAGTCACCCGGTCAACGAGCATGATGACGAGCGCACCTTGAGCATTTTCGCCAATGGTGCCTACTATTTATCACGTGCTCGGTTGCGCGAGATCGGTGTGGTTTTTCTCGGTGTCCATCAGGCACGGGGTGGCGTAGATGTTCCTTCGCCGGAAAAACATCGGTAAGGTAGGGGTCAGAATTCAAGACCCGCGAGGAGTAGTGATGAGCGAGGCGTTGTCCATCCACCATGACCAGGCTGGTCATCAGTTCGAGACCAATGTGGACGGTCATCGTGCCTACCTGACCTATATGGATCTGGGGAAACAGACCCTGGATATCTATCGCACCTTCGTGCCCAACGCCCTGCGCGGTCGCGGCATTGCCGCCGCGCTGACCGAAAGCGCGCTGCAGTACGCCGAAGAAATGGGCTACACGGTGATCCCGTCGTGCTCCTACGTCGAGCGCTACATGGAACGTCATCAGCGCCGCGCCGCCAAGATCTGAATCGCACACACAAAAACGCCGGGCAATGCCCGGCGTTTTTTTATGCCCGTGAAACGCTGATCAGCTGCGCTGACGTTTCGGCAGAACATCCTTGAGCTTGGCGTGCATGCTGCGCAGCGTGTTCTCGGTGGCGGACCAGTCGATGCAGGCATCGGTGATCGACACGCCGTATTGCAGGTCGGCGAGGTCTTTCGGGATGGCCTGGCAGCCCCAGTTCAGATGACTCTCGACCATCAGACCGATGATCGACTGGTTGCCTTCGAGGATCTGGTTGGCGACGTTCTCCATCACCAGCGGTTGCAGGGCCGGATCCTTGTTGGAGTTGGCGTGGCTGCAATCGACCATGATGTTCGGTTTGATTTTTGCCTTGTTCAGCGCCTGTTCGCACAGGGCGACGCTGACCGAATCGTAGTTCGGCTTGCCGTTGCCGCCACGCAGCACCACGTGACCGTAGGCGTTGCCCTTGGTGGTGACGATCGACACGCCACCTTCCTGGTTGATACCGAGGAAACGGTGCGGGCTGGACACCGACTGCAGGGCGTTGATCGCCACGGTCAGGCCGCCGTCGGTGCCGTTCTTGAAGCCGACGGCCGAGGACAGGCCGGAAGCCATTTCACGGTGAGTCTGGGATTCGGTGGTACGCGCGCCGATGGCCGACCAACTGATCAGGTCCTGCAGGTACTGCGGGGAGATCGGATCGAGCGCTTCGGTGGCGGTTGGCAGGCCTTTCTCGGCCAGGTCCAGCAGCAACTGGCGACCGATGTGCAGGCCGTCCTGAATCTTGAACGAGTCATCCAGGTACGGATCGTTGATCAGGCCTTTCCAGCCAACGGTGGTCCGTGGCTTCTCGAAATACACACGCATGACCAGATACAGGGTGTCGGAGACTTCCTCCGCCAACACCTTGAGGCGATCGGCGTATTCGTGGGCAGCCTTGATATCGTGGATCGAGCACGGGCCGATCACTACGAACAGACGGTGGTCGGTGCCATCAAGAATGTTGCGAATGACTTCGCGGCCCTTGGTGACGGTGCGCAGCGCAGCATCGCTCAGAGGGATATCACGCTTGAGCTGATCGGGAGTGATCAGGGTCTCGTTAGAGGCGACGTTTAGGTCGTTGATCGGTAAATCAGCCATCGTTTACTCGTCAGGTCACGGGTGCCGGCCGCCAGCGATCCCCGCGCGGCGGAGCACAGCAGATTTAAGCGCGTCGGGGAGCCGAACCTTAGCGCGTCAGACGCGGCTCGACAATGGGCAAACGCGGCTTTAATCCAGCACTGGCTGGGCAAAAGCCTTGCGCACGCTGTCGTGCGAGAACTCGTCGGCGTGTTGTTCGACCCATTGCAGGGCCAGCGCCTGAATATCCTGCAGATCGTCGTGGGCCTCGTTCATGCGGCAATAACGTTCGATCTGGCACACCTGTTCGCCCATCCGGGCGCTGAACAGCGTCTGCTCATCAGTGAACGCGATCCCCACCAGATAGCCTTTTTTGCGCCGCAGACACCATGCGACATAGCCCGGATAACAGATGTCGGCATTGAGTGTCGGCATGCGCACTTGCAGCGCCGTGCCGTGGCGCCAGGCGCGGTGATAATTGCAAGCGATCCCGCCGAGGCTGATAGTGTGCAGCTGTTGCCTGGAAATACACTCGGGCTTGAGCAAGGTTAATTCAACCGGCACTTCGTCCGGATGAGGAATGAAACGTCCCATGAGCACAGACTCCCTGTGTCGGCCATTTGACATTGTTTCCCCCAGTATAGTGGTCGAATCCGAGCTGACCGATTTCGACGCCGACCAGCGGCTGCTGGCGATGAGCGGCGTTTCGCTGGTGATTTTCACCAGTGTCGGCTGTTCCAGCTGCCGCTATGCCAGAGAGGTGTTGCCGGGGTTCGAGCTGGCGATGGATCGCCTGTGCTGGATCGATGCCGGCAACAATGGCGGGTTGGTGGAGCGTTATCAGGTCTTTCATTTGCCGGCGCTGTTTGTGGTGCGCGACGGCGAGTTCTTTGGGGCATTGCACACGCGCCTGACCGCCGCTGCGCTGAACGCGGCAGTGGCGCAGGCGCTGGGTCGAATTGCAGAGGAGTTGCCATAGATGGTGGGAGCAGACAGCAAACCGGTGATCGGGATTATCGGCACCGGCGCGATTGGCGGGTTTTACGGTCTGATGCTGGCGCGGGCCGGTTTCGATGTGCACTTTTTACTGCGCAGTGAATTCTCGGCGGTGGTCGAACGTGGTTTGCAGGTGGACAGTGCCGTGCATGGCACCCTGACGCTGAACCCGGTGCAGGCCTATGCGAAGGCCGAGGACATGCCGGCTTGCGACTGGTTGCTGGTCGGCGCCAAGACCACCAGCAGCGCCGGTCTGGCCCCGGCGATCATTGCCGCGGCCAGGCCCGGCGCGAAAGTGCTGGTGCTGCAAAACGGTCTGGACGTCGAAGACAGCCTGCGCGATTTGCTGCCCGCTTCCCTGCATCTGCTCGGCGGTCTGTGCCTGATCTGCGTGCATCGCGAAGGTCCCGGGCACATCACCCATCAGGCCTTGGGTGCGGTGAATGTCGGCTATCACAGTGGCCCGGTGGCGGATGAAGCGGCGCGCACGGCGCTGGTCGAGGAGGGCGCCGGTCTGTTCCGCGCCGCTGGCATCGATTCGCAGGCGATGCCCAATCTGCAACAGGCGCGCTGGCAGAAACTGGTGTGGAATATTCCCTACAACGGTCTCTCGGTGTTGCTCGGCGCCGGCACCACGCCGCTGATGGCCGACGCGGACAGTCGCGCGCTGATCCAGGCGTTGATGGCTGAAGTGGTGCAGGGCGCCAAGGCCTGTGGTCATGAAATACCGCCCGGTTATGCCGAATACCTGTTCGTGATGACTGAAAAGATGCCTGACTATTGGCCGAGCATGTACCACGATTTCCTGCATAAACGGCCGCTGGAGCTGGAGGCTATTTATGCCCGGCCATTGGCCGCAGCCAAAGCGGCAGGATGTGAGTTGCCACGAATCGAGGCGCTGTATCGCACATTGAGTTTCATCGACCGACGCAACACCTGAGTCGGTTTTCTGGGGGAGTGGGGAAGGCATGGCCAAGAACATCGATGACAAACTGGTGCTGGCGATTTCGTCTCGCGCCTTGTTCGACCTGAGCGAGAGTCACAAGGTCTACCTGGCGAGTGGCGTCGAAGCGTATCGGCAATACCAGATCGAGCACGAAGACGAGATTCTCGCGCCCGGCGATGCCTTTCCCCTGGTGGAAAAACTCCTGAGCCTCAACAGTCGCCTCGACCGCGCCCGGGTCGAGGTGATTCTGGTCTCGCGTAACAGCGCCGACACCGGGCTGCGCGCGTTCAACTCGATCGATCATTATGGGCTGGACATCTCGCGGGCGGCCTTCGTCGGCGGGCGCAGTCCGTATCCCTATCTCAAAGCGTTTGGCTGTGACTTGTTTCTGTCGACGCATGCCGAAGACGTACGCGCGGCACTGGACGCCGGGTTTGCGGCGGCGACGATTCTCTCCGGCGGCGCCAGTCGCGCGGCCAGTGATGAGTTGCGCATCGCCTTCGACGGCGACGCGGTGTTGTTTTCCGACGAATCCGAGCGCGTTTATCAGGCTGGCGGGCTGCTGGCGTTTCAGGCCAAGGAACGCGAGTCGGCGCGCGAGCCATTGCGCGGTGGGCCGTTCAAGGGGTTTCTGGCGGCACTCAATGCGCTGCAACGCGAGTTCCCCGAGGACGACTGCCCGATTCGCACGGCGCTGGTCACCGCGCGTTCGGCGCCGGCCCATGAGCGGGTGATTCGTACCTTGCGCGAATGGGATATCCGTCTCGACGAGTCGCTGTTTCTCGGCGGGCTGACCAAATCGGCGTTTCTCGAAGCCTTCGCTGCCGATGTGTTCTTCGACGATCAGACCGGCCACTGCGAGGCCGCGCGCGAAGTGGTCGCCACCGGTCACGTACCGCATGGCATCAGCAACGAACCGTCGATCTAAAGCCCCTGTGCTTCAAGACGTTGCGTGGCACGTCGTACTCGCCAAGGCACTGCTAAGCTGAATCAATCTCCGCCATGTTGGCACGCGAGGAGGTCATATGATTCGTTCGATGCTGTATGCCACTGACCTCGGTCTGTACGCACCGTTAGTGATGCAGCATGCCTTGGCGCTGGCGCGGACATTCAATGCCGACTTGTATGTGGTGCATGCAGTGGAACCCATGGGGCTGTTTGCCGAATCGGTGTTGCAGAGTTATCTCGACGAACAGGCATTGAACGAATTTCACAGTCAGGGTCTGAAAACTGTCATCGCCAATATCGAGCAGCGGGTGCTGGACAGTTTTCGTGAGGAACTCGGCGATGAGGGTGAGCAGGATCTGCAGCGGATTCGCGCGGTTCGGGTAGTGCAGGGCGATCCGGCGCAGGTGATTCTCGACCAGGTGCAGAAACTCTCTGTGGATTTGCTGATCGTAGGCACTCACAGCCACGGCGTAGGGGCGGAAACGCCTTTGGGGCGCACGGCGACCCGGGTCCTGCAATTGGCCAAGGTGCCGGTTTATCTGGTGCCGTTGGTGGAGCGTCGGCGCCGGGAGGATCGCTGAAGCGGGAATAATGGCATTTTGATAAAAAAGTTCTAGATTTATTCGTCAAACCATTAATATAGTTATATACCGTCGCTGATGCCCGTGGC
Source organism: Pseudomonas sp. NPDC088414 (assembly GCF_044753325.1). Classification (NCBI taxonomy): domain Bacteria; kingdom Pseudomonadati; phylum Pseudomonadota; class Gammaproteobacteria; order Pseudomonadales; family Pseudomonadaceae; genus Pseudomonas; species Pseudomonas sp. NPDC088414. Next base: position 54,515 of record NZ_JBIVMY010000036.1, read on the forward strand.
GTCTACCTGCTTTGAGGGATACATATGAAGCTTCAACAATTGCGCTACATCTGGGAAGTGGCGCACCACGACCTCAACGTTTCCGCTACCGCCCAAAGCCTTTACACCTCGCAACCGGGTATCAGTAAACAGATCCGCCTGCTGGAAGACGAACTTGGCGTTGAAGTGTTTGCCCGCAGCGGCAAGCACCTGACCCGCGTCACCCCGGCCGGCGAGCGCATCATCACCACCGCCGGCGAAATCCTGCGCAAGGTTGAAAGCATCAAGCAGATTGCCCAGGAATTCTCCAACGAGAAGAAAGGCACCCTGTCGATCGCCACCACTCACACCCAGGCGCGTTATGCATTGCCGCCGGTGATCAGCAATTTCATCAAGCAATACCCGGACGTGGCGCTGCACATGCACCAGGGTTCGCCGATGCAGATCGCCGAGATGGCCGCTGACGGCACCGTCGATTTCGCCATCGCCACCGAAGCACTGGAACTGTTCGGCGATCTGGTGATGATGCCGTGCTATCGCTGGAACCGTTGCGTGGTCGTGCCCCAGGGCCACCCGCTGACCAAGCTGCCGAAACTGACCCTCGAAGCGCTGGCCGAATACCCGATCGTGACTTACGTGTTCGGTTTCACCGGCCGTTCGAAACTCGACGAAGCCTTCAGCCATCGTGGCCTGACGCCGAAAGTGGTGTTCACCGCGGCCGACGCCGACGTGATCAAAACCTACGTGCGTCTGGGCCTGGGTGTGGGCATCGTCGCCAAAATGGCGGTCGACACCAAACTTGATAACGACCTGGTGGTGCTGGATGCCAGCGAACTGTTCGAGTCGAGCATCACCAAGATCGGTTTCCGTCGCGGTACCTTCCTGCGTGGTTTCATGTGCGACTTCATCGAGAAGTTCGCCCCGCACCTGACCCGCGAAGTAATGGCCAAAGCCATCCAGTGCCACAACAAGCAGGAACTGGAAGAGCTGTTCGACGGCGTCGAACTGCCGGTCCACTAAGACCCTGCCTCAAAGCACCTCGGTGACAGCAAACTGTTGCCGGGTGCCCGCCACCAGAATCTCCACTTCATCGCCCTCGAACTTGCCCAGCAGGCTTTTGCCCAGCGGCGAGCGCGGGGTGATGACGGTAATCGGCTGACCCACCACATCGACTTTCAGACCCGCCGCATCCGGGGCCAGAAACAGCCATTGCTCGCGACCCTTTTCGTCTTCCAGACCGAGCATGGCGCCGATCTCGATGCCGCGATTTTCGTCGTAGGCGCGCAGCGTCAGGTTCTGGCACAGCGCCAGTGACTGACGGATTTCCTCGACCCGTTTCGCCTGGCCCGCTGCCAGATAAGACGCCTCAAGCCCGAGGGTGTCGTACTTGTTCTCGGCGATGTTCTCCTCGTGGGTCGCGGTTTCGTACGCGGTCTGAGCGGCGCGCTCGGCGATGTCGAGGTCGACGCGCAGTTTGTCGAGGATCAGTTGGTGGACGGTGTGTTTGTTCATGATCAATCGCAGAATTGCAAAACGTTGGCGCGGCTCTTTTCGCTCGGCGCGGTCTGGTCCTGTTGCAGCCAGAACTGGCACTTGGGGTTCGACTGATTGCGCGTGCTGCTGCGAGCCTGATCGAGGCGATTCTGCTGCTCGTTCTTGCGCAGGTTTTCCTCATATTGGTCGAACAGCGGACTCTGTGGCGGAATGTCCGGTTGCACCTGGACCGCCGCTGGCGGCTGGGCCAGTTGCTGCACGGCCTGGGCAACCGGTGCCAGTTGCTCGGTCAACACGAACCGCGAAATCAGCCAGCAGGTCAGGGCGATGGCCAGAAAGCCCAGCCACATGCCCAGGGCAATACTGCCGGTCAGTTGCAGCGCGCTAAGCTGAACGGGCAAGGGACGACGCGGGTTGGGGCGATAGGGCATGGCTGCCTCCTGGCGGATGATTGCGGGCAAGTGGCGATTGTCGCACGAAGATTAATCGCCGTCGGCTCTTCTGCGCGAGGTCATTTATGCGGACAATCAGCGCTTTTGCCAACGGGAGTCTTGCATGCCGGTACCGAAAACCCGCTGGGATATTTTTTGCACCGTGGTCGACAACTATGGCGACATCGGCGTGACCTGGCGTCTGGCCCGGCAACTGGTGGCCGAACATGGACTGGCGGTGCGCTTGTGGGTCGATGACCTGCGTGCCTTTGAGCGAATCTGCCCCGAGATCGACATCAACCTTGCCCAGCAATCGCAGCAGGGGGTCGAAGTGCGGCACTGGCCGAGCGACTGGCCGCAGACCTCGGCGGCGGACGTGGTGATCGCTGCGTTCGCTTGTCAGTTGCCAACCGCTTACATGGACGCCATGGCCGAGCGGCAACAGCCGCCGCTGTGGATGAACCTCGATTACCTCAGCGCCGAAGACTGGGTCACCGGTTGTCACGGTTTGCCGTCGGTGAAGTACAAGTCGGTGCAGAAATTCTTTTTCTTTCCCGGATTTCAGCCGGGGACGGGCGGCTTGCTACGTGAAAGCGGTCTGCTTGAGCGGCGTCGGCAATTTCAGCAGGACGCGGCTGCGCAGCGACAATTCCTGCAAGGCCTGGGCGTAGATCGCGCAGCGGACGCACAGCTGATCTCGTTGTTTGCCTATGAAAATGCCGGGCTGGACAGTTGGTTGGACGTGCTGGCGGCCGACAGCACGCCGACCCATCTGCTGGTGCCGGAAGGGCGGATTCTCGGTGATGTTGCGCGCTGGCTCGGGGTCGATGCATTGGCTGTCGGCGATCTGGACGTGCGCCAGGCGCTGACGGTGCAGGTGCTGCCGTTCGTTCGTCAGGATCAATATGATCAGTTGCTGTGGTGCTGCGATTTCAACGCGGTGCGCGGTGAAGACTCGTTCGTCCGGGCGCAGTGGGCCGGGCGACCGATGCTCTGGCACATCTATCAGCAGGACGAAGACATCCATCTGGACAAGCTCGACGCCTTTCTCGCGCTCTACACCAAAGGACTTTCGCCGGCCGCAGCCGAGGCGATGAGCGGTCTGTGGCGGGCCTGGAGTGCCGGGCAGCCGATCGGCGAGCACTGGCTCCAGGCCCGTAAACACTGGCCAGAGCTGCAGGAAAACGCCGAGGCGTGGTGTCTGGAACAAGGCTTGCAGGCGGATCTTGCCACGGCGCTGGTAAGGTTTTACCTAAATTGGATATGATACGCGGCCTAGATTTTTGTAAATCCCATCCAAATTCGGATATTCGCAATGAAAACTGGTAAAGAACTCAAACCCGGTACCGTGATCCGTATCGACAACGATCCTTGGCTGGTTCAGAATGATTAATTCACCAAGTCGTGCCTTAACATCGCGATAATGAAGACAAAGCTGAATAACGTGCTTACAGGTTTC
>NZ_JBIVMY010000037.1:0-54019 GCF_044753325.1 Pseudomonas sp. NPDC088414
CCCGGGAACCTGGCAGGAACGCACGGATGCCGTTAACGTCGACAGTAATGCCGCCTTTAACCTTACCGGGGATAACGCCCTTGACCACTTCCTCGGCTGCGAAGGCTGCTTCCAGAACGATCCAGCATTCAGCGCGCTTGGCTTTTTCACGGGACAGCTTGGTTTCACCGAAACCGTCTTCAACCGAATCCAGAGCTACGTGAACTTCGTCACCGACATTGATAGTCAGGTCACCAGCATCGTTGTAGAACTGTTCCAGCGGGATGAGTGCTTCAGACTTCAGGCCAGCGTGAACGGTTACCCAGCGAGCCTGGTAATCGATATCAACGATAACACCGGTGATGATGGAGCCTGCCTGAAGGTTCAGGGTCTTTAGGCTTTCTTCAAAGAGTTCCGCAAAGCTTTCGCTCATTTTAATTCCTGTAGATGAGGGCGAAGAATACGCCCATCTCCACACCCCAGACGGTGTGGGTTAGTTTCATTTAAAAGAAGCGCTGCAGGACTATGACTGGTCCCCTGCGGCCTTCTTGGTCACCCGGCGATATCGCGAATGGCGATCTCGCTCATGATGCGTTCAAGCACCTGATCGATGGACAACTCCGTGGAATCCAGCTGTATCGCATCAGCCGCCGGCTTGAGCGGGGCTACTGCGCGCTGGGTATCACGCTCGTCGCGTGCACGGATCTCATCTAGCAGACTCGACAGACTAACATCCTCGCCTTTGCCCTTCAACTGCAAATATCGGCGACGCGCCCGCTCCTCGGCACTGGCAGTCAGAAAAATCTTCAACGGCGCATCGGGAAACACCACTGTGCCCATGTCGCGACCATCAGCCACCAGACCCGGCGCTTCCAGGAAGGCGCGCTGACGCTGCAGCAGCGCCTCGCGCACTGCCGGCAACGCAGCCACCTGGGACGCTCCCGCACCAACACTTTCGGTACGGATCACATCGCTGACTTCATCGCCCTCAAGAATGATGCGCTGCAGCTGACCTTCGGTCGCCGCAATGAACTGCACATCCAGATGAGCGGCCAGTTTCTTCAGCAGCTCTTCATTGGTCAGGTCGACACCATGGTTGTGCGCAGCGAACGCCAGCAGGCGATACAGCGCACCGGAATCCAGCAGATTCCAGCCCAGACGCTTGGCCAGAATCCCGGCGACCGTGCCTTTGCCCGAACCGCTTGGCCCATCGATGGTGATGACCGGTGCAATGTTTTTCACGACTGAGCCTCTTGAGCCACACGAATGCCGACCTGCGCGCACAGCGCGAGGAAGTTCGGGAACGACGTCGCGACGTTGGCGCAATCATGAATGCGGATCGGCGCAGTGGCACGCAGCGAAGCGACACTGAACGCCATGGCGATACGGTGATCACCGTGACCATGCACTTCCCCGCCACCGATCTGGCCGCCATCAATGATGATGCCGTCCGGAGTCGGCTGGCACTTGACGCCCAGCGCCAGCAAGCCGTCCGCCATGACTTGAATGCGATCCGATTCCTTGACGCGCAGCTCTTCGGCGCCGGTCAGCACGGTACGACCCTCGGCACAGGCCGCCGCCACGAACAGCACCGGGAACTCGTCGATGGCCAGTGGCACCAGCGCCTCCGGAATCTCGATACCTTTCAGTTTAGCTGCCCGCACGCGCAAGTCGGCTACGGGTTCGCCACCGACTTCACGCTGGTTTTCCAGAGTGATATCGGCGCCCATCAGGCGCAGGATGTCGATGACACCGGTACGGGTCGGGTTGATGCCCACGTGCTCCAGCACCAGCTCCGAACCTTCAGCGATCGAGGCCGCCACCAGGAAGAACGCCGACGACGAGATGTCGCCCGGTACTTCAATGTGGGTCGCGGTCAGCTTGCCGCCGGATTCGACCGACGCGGTAGCGCCATCGACGCTCACCGCGTAGCCGAAACCACGCAGCATGCGTTCGGTGTGGTCACGGGTCGGCGCCGGCTCGGTCACGGTGGTCTTGCCTTCCGCGTACAGACCCGCCAGCAGCAGGCAGGACTTCACCTGAGCACTGGCCATCGGCATGGTGTAGGTCAGACCCTTGAGCTTGTGCCCGCCACGAATGGTCATCGGCGGACGACCTTCGGCAGCCGTTTCGATCACGGCGCCCATTTCCCGCAGCGGATTGGCCACGCGGTTCATCGGACGCTTGGACAGCGACGCATCGCCGGTCAGGGTGCTGTCGAAGTTCTGCGCCGCCAGCAGGCCGGACAGCAGACGCATCGACGTGCCGGAATTACCCAGATAGATCGGACCAGGTGCCGGCTTCAAGCCATGCAGACCGACGCCATGAATGGTCACACGACCGTGGTGCGGGCCTTCGATGACCACGCCCATGTCGCGAAATGCCTGCAAGGTCGCCAGGGCATCTTCGCCCTCGAGGAAACCTTCAACCTCGGTCACGCCTTCGGCCAGCGAGCCAAGCATGATCGAGCGGTGGGAAATCGATTTGTCACCTGGTACGCGAATCCGACCGGACAGGCGGCCACCAGGTTGAGCCAGGAAAATCAGATCGTTGGAATTCATAGCGTCCACATAGGCCCTGCGGGCCAGGATTTTACTGAAATGCTCGCGGGCAACCCGGGCGCGCGTGAAGACGCCCAACAATTGGTGCCCATCCCCTGCATCGACCGCGTCGCGCAAGGCGTCGAGGTCGCTGCGAAATGTATCGAGTGTGCGCAGGACAGCCTCGCGATTGGCGAGGAAGATGTCGTGCCACATCACCGGGTCGCTTCCGGCGATTCTTGTGAAATCGCGGAAACCGCCCGCAGCGTAACGGAAGATCTCAAGGTTTTCATTGCGTTTGGCCAACGAGTCGACCAGACCAAAGGCCAGCAGGTGCGGCAGATGACTGGTCGCGGCCAACACTTCATCGTGGCGCTCGACCTGCATGTGCTCGACGTCGGCGCCCAGCTCGCGCCACAAGCGATCAACCACTGCCAGTGCGGCCGGGTCGGTTTGCTCCAGCGGCGTGAGGATCACCTTGTGCCGACGGAACAGCTCAGAGTTGGAAGCTTCCACCCCGCTCTGCTCGGACCCGGCAATCGGATGACCCGGCACGAAACGCGCCGGCATGCCGCCGAATGCCTCGGTCGCCGCGCGCACTACATTGCCTTTGGCGCTGCCGACATCGGTCAGGATCGCCTGGCCCAGATCGACGCTCGCCAGACGGGCCAGCACTTTCTCCATCGCCAGGATCGGCACCGCCAGTTGAATCACGTCAGCGCCCTGACACGCAGCGATCAGATCGTCTTGACAGCGATCCACCACACCCAACTCGACCGCCAGCTTGCGCGATTGCGGGTCGAGATCGACCCCGACCACTTCGCGGCAGAGACCGCTTTCGCGCAAACCTTTGGCAAACGAACCACCGATCAAGCCCAGACCGACCACCACAAGGCGACCGATCATAGGTGCAGCAGATTGCAGAGCAGTGACATCACCCACGAGCCAGAACCTTGCGCAGCGCTTCGAGGAAGCGGCTGTTTTCCGCCGGCAGACCGATGGTCACCCGCAGGTGGTTCGGCATGCCGTAATTGGCCACCGGACGCACGATCACGCCTTCACGCAGCAGCCCCTGGAAAATCGGCGCAGCAACCTGACCGAGATCGACGCAGATGAAGTTGCCTTTGGACTCGATCCAGCTCAGACCCAATTCACGAAACCCTGCCTGCAACTGCTGCATGCCGGATTCGTTGAGCTGACGGCTTTGCGCCAGATACTCCTCGTCTTTCAGCGCCGCACAGGCCGCGGCCAGCGCCAGGCTGTTGACATTGAATGGCTGGCGCACACGGTTCAGCACGTCCGCCACCACCGCAGTGGACAGGCCATAACCGACGCGCAGCGCTGCCAGGCCATAGGCCTTGGAGAACGTGCGCGATACCAGCAGATTCGGGTACGCCGCGAGGAAATCCAGACCATCCGGCAGATCACTGCCTTCGGCGTATTCGATGTACGCCTCGTCCAGCACCACCAGCACGTGCTCCGGCACGTCCTGCAGGAACTCGTCCAGCGCTTCGGCGCCGAACCAGGTGCCGGTCGGGTTGTTCGGATTGGCGATGAATACCACGCGGGTATTGGCGTCTATGGCCGCGAGCATCGCAGGCAAGTCGTGGCCCCAGTCCTTGGCCGGAACCACTTTGGCCTGCGCACCGACCGCCTGGGTGGCGATCGGGTAGACAGCGAACGCGTGCTCACTGAACACTGCGTTCAGGCCCGGCGCCAGATAGGCGCGCGCCACCAGCTCGAGAATGTCGTTGGAGCCGTTGCCCAGGGTCACCTGGTTCAGCTCGACGCGGCACTGTTCGGCCAGCAGCGATTTCAGCGCAAAGCCGTTGCCGTCCGGATAACGGGTCAGCTCGGCCAGCTCTTCGCGGATCGCCGCCAGCGCTTTCGGACTGGCACCCAGCGGATTTTCGTTGCTTGCCAGTTTGACGATTTTCGCCGGATCCAGATCCAGCTCGCGCGCCAGCTCGTCCACAGGCTTGCCCGGAACGTACGGCGAAAGTTGTTGCACGCCCGGCTGCGCCAGAGCGAGGAAGTTGCCACTCATTTGCTACCGCCCCTTAGAGAACTGCTTTCGGGTAGGAACCCAGCACTTTGAGTGCTACTGCTTCCTGACTGATCTTTTCCAGTACACCTTTGATCAGCGGATCACGGTGATGGCCGACAAAGTCGATGAAGAACACATAGGTCCATTTGCCGCTGCGCGACGGACGGGTTTCGATCCGGGTCAGGTCAATCCCGTTGTCATGAAACGGCACCAGCAGCTCGTGGAGCGCGCCAGGTTTGTTGCTCATCGAGACGATGATCGAGGTCTTGTCGTCGCCGGTCGGCGGCACTTCCTGGTTACCGATCATCAGGAAGCGCGTCGAGTTGTCCGGTCGGTCTTCAATCTTCTCGGCCAGGCGCGTCAGGCCATACAGACCTGCAGCCATGTCGCCGGCAATCGCCGCCGAATTCCACTCACCCTTGACCCGCTTCGCCGCTTCGGCGTTGCTCGCCACCGCCACGCGCTCGACATTCGGATAGTGCGCGTCCAGCCACTTGCGGCACTGGGCCAGCGACTGCGCGTGGGAGTAGATGCGGCTGATGCTGTCGGTCTTGGTATTTTCCCCGACCAGCAAGTGATGGTGGATGCGCAACTCGACTTCGCCGCAGATCACCATGTCGTGTTCGAGGAAGCTGTCGAGGGTGTGGTTGACCGCGCCTTCGGTGGAGTTTTCCACCGGCACCACGCCAAAGTTCACCGCACCCGCCGCGACTTCACGGAACACTTCGTCGATCGCCGCCATCGGCTTGCTGATCACCGCGTGGCCGAAGTGTTTCATGGCCGCCGCCTGGGTGAAGGTGCCTTCAGGGCCGAGGTAAGCCACTTTCAGTGGCTGCTCGAGCGCCAGGCACGAGGACATGATTTCGCGGAACAACCGCGCCATCTCTTCGTTGCCCAATGGCCCCTGATTGCGCTCCATCACGCGCTTGAGCACCTGAGCTTCACGCTCGGGACGATAGAACACCGGCACTTCGCCTTCGGCCAGCGAGGCCATCTTTACTCGCGCAACTTCCTGGGCGCAGCGGGCACGCTCGCTGATCAGCTCGAGGACTTTACTGTCCAGAGCGTCGATGCGAACGCGCAGTGCCTTGAGTTCTTGCTCGGACATCAGCCGTGTTCCTTCTCGAATTCAGCCATGTACGCCACCAGCGCGTTGACGGCGTTGATGTCGACGGCGTTGTAGATGGAGGCGCGCATCCCGCCCACGGAGCGGTGGCCCTTGAGGTTGAGCAGGCCGCGCGCATCGGCACCGGCGAGGAACGGCTTGTCCAGGCGATCATCAGCCAGACGGAATGGCACGTTCATCCACGAGCGGTCCGACTTGTTGATCGGGTTGCTGTAGAGACCGCTTGCATCGATGAAGTCGTACAGCGTGCGCTGCTTGACGTCATTCAGTTTGGCGATCGCTTCGACGCCGCCCTGCTCTTTCAGCCACTGGAACACCAGACCGGAGAGGTACCAGGCCAGGGTCGGCGGCGTGTTGTACATCGAGCCGTTGTCGGCCGCGACCTTGTAGTCGAGCATGGTCGGGCACAGTGCACGCGCCTTGCCCAGCAAGTCTTCGCGGATGATGTTGACGACGATGCCGCTCGGGCCGATGTTCTTCTGTGCGCCGGCGTAGATCATGCCGAAACGCGAGATGTCGACCGGGCGCGAGAGGATGTCCGAAGACATGTCGGCGACCAGCGGCACATCACCGGTTTCCGGGATCCACTGGAATTCCAGACCGCCGATGGTTTCGTTCGGCGCGTAGTGAACGTAAGCGGCGTCTTTCGACAGGTTCCACTCGTTCTGCCCCGGAATGGCGAAATAGTCGTAAGGCTTGGCGGTGGCGGCAACGTTGACGTGGCCGTAGCGCGAGGCTTCTTCGATGGCTTTCTGCGACCAGATACCGGTGTCGACGTAGTCGGCAGAGCCGTTTTCCGGCAACAGATTCAGCGGGATCTGCGCGAATTGCTGGCTGGCGCCACCTTGCAGAAACAGCACTTTATAGTTCGACGGGATATTCAGCAGGTCACGCAGGTCCTGCTCGGCCTGGGTGGCAATAGACACGAACTCATCACTGCGATGACTCATTTCCATGACCGACAGACCCTTGCCATGCCAATCAAGGAGTTCACCCTGGGCACGTTGCAGGACAGCTTCAGGAAGCGCCGCAGGACCGGCACAGAAGTTATAGGCTCGCTTGCTCACATCCAATCTCGCTCTGACTTGGTGATACACAAAAAATCTGTAAATCGGTGATTCTGCACATCGAATCTGTACACCGACCCCATGTAGGAGCTGCCGAAGGCTGCGATCTTTTGATCTTGACTGGACAAAGCAGGATCAAAAGATCGCAGCCTCCGGCAGCTCCTACAGGGATCATGTTTCATGGCCGACAAATAACAAGGGGGCGAATTTTCATCCGCCCCCTCGCTTGTCCGCTTATTCCTGCGGCTCTTCGTCAGCTGCGGCGTCGAGTTGCTGGTCCTCGGCAACGTCGTCGATCACGACATCCCCCTCGAACTCGGCACCCTCTTCACCTTCAAGCTCTTCGCCTTCGACTTCCGACGGCTCCTGAACCCGCTCCAGACCGACCAGGGTTTCATCCTTGGCCAGTTTGATCAGGGTCACGCCCTGGGTGTTACGACCCAGGCTCGACACTTCGTCGACCCGCGTGCGCACCAGCGTGCCCTGATCGGAAATCAGCATGATTTCTTCGCCGTCGAGCACCTGAACCGCACCGACCAGACGACCGTTACGCTCGTTGCTGACCATGGCGATCACGCCCTGGCCGCCGCGCTTGTACTCAGGGAACTCGGTGATCGCGGTGCGCTTGCCATAACCACGCTCGGAAGCGGTGAGGATCTGGCTGCCTTCTTCCGGGATCAGCATCGAAATCAGCTTTTGCCCTTCCGGCAGACGCATGCCGCGTACGCCGCGAGCAGTACGGCCCATGGCACGCACATCGGACTCCTTGAAGCGCGTTACCTTGCCGCCGTCGGAGAACAGCATCACTTCACGCTCGCCATCGGTGATGGCCGCGGAGATCAGCACGTCGCCTTCGTCCAGCTCCAGCGCGATCAGACCGACGCTGCGCTGACGGCTGAAGGATTCCAGCGGAGTCTTCTTCACGGTGCCGTTGGCGGTCGCCATGAAGATGTAGTGACCTTCGGTGTATTCCTCGACCGGCAGCATGGTGGTGATGTATTCACCGTCATCCAGCGGCAGCAGGTTGACCAGCGGACGACCACGGGCGGCACGGGACGCTTCCGGAATTTCGTAAGTCTTCAGCCAGTAAACCTTGCCCTTGCTGGAGAACAGCAGCAGCGTGGTGTGGCTGTTGGCAACCAGCAGGTGAGCGATGTAGTCCTCATCCTTGACGCCGGTCGCCGATTTGCCTTTGCCGCCACGACGCTGAGCCTGGTACGCAGCCAGCGGCTGGGTCTTGGCGTAGCCACCGTGGGAGATGGTCACGACGCGCTCTTCTTCCGGGATCATGTCACCCAGGGTCAGGTCGAGACGCGCATCGAGGATCTCGGTGCGACGCACGTCGCCGTATTCGGCACGGATCACTTCCAGCTCTTCGCGGATCACTTCCATCAGGCGCACGGCGCTGTTGAGGATACGGATCAGCTCGCCGATCTGGTTGAGGATCTCCTGGTACTCGGCCAGCAGCTTCTCGTGCTCCAGACCGGTCAGACGGTGCAGACGCAGTTCGAGAATGGCTTGCGCCTGCTCTGGCGACAGGAAGTACTTGCCTTCACGCAGACCGTATTGCGGATCGAGGTTTTCCGGACGGCACGAATCGGCGCCGGCACGTTCCACCATTGCCACCACCGCCGAGGACTCCCAAGGGGTGCTGACCAGCGCTTCTTTCGCTTCCGACGGGGTCGGCGAAGCCTTGATCAGGGCGATTACCGGGTCGATGTTCGACAGGGCAACGGCCTGGCCTTCGAGGATGTGACCACGCTCGCGAGCCTTGCGCAGTTCGAACACGGTACGACGGGTAACCACTTCGCGACGGTGACGAACGAAGGCTTCCAGCAGATCCTTGAGGTTGAGGATGCGCGGACGGCCGTCGATCAGCGCGACGATGTTGATGCCGAATACCGATTGCAGCTGGGTCTGGGCGTAGAGGTTGTTGAGGATCACCTCAGGCACTTCGCCGCGACGCAGTTCGTTCTCGACGCGCATACCGTCCTTGTCGGACTCGTCGCGCAGCTCGGTGATGCCTTCGAGCTTCTTCTCTTTGACCAGCTCGGCGATCTTCTCGATCAGACGCGCCTTGTTCAGCTGATACGGGAGTTCGGTGATGACGATCTGCTGACGACCACCGACCTTGTCGATGTCTTCGATGATCGAGCGCGCACGCATGTAAATGCGGCCGCGACCGGTGCGGTAGGCTTCGATGATGCCGGCACGACCGTTGATGATCGCGGCCGTCGGGAAGTCCGGACCGGGGATGTATTGCATCAGCTCATCGACGGTCAGCTCGGGGTTGTCGATGAGGGCCAGGCAACCGTCGATGACTTCACCGAGGTTGTGCGGCGGAATGTTGGTCGCCATGCCCACGGCGATACCGCTGGAACCGTTGACCAGCAGGTTCGGGATGCGCGTCGGCATCACCGCCGGGATCATTTCGGTGCCGTCGTAGTTCGGCACCCAGTCCACGGTTTCCTTGTGCAGGTCGGCCAGCAGCTCGTGCGCCAGCTTGGTCATGCGCACTTCGGTGTATCGCATGGCCGCGGCGTTGTCGCCGTCCACCGAACCGAAGTTGCCCTGACCGTCAACCAGCAGGTAGCGCAGGGAGAAAGGCTGGGCCATGCGGACGATGGTGCCGTACACCGCGGTATCACCGTGCGGGTGATACTTACCGATCACGTCACCGACAACACGGGCAGATTTCTTGTACGGCTTGTTGAAGTCGTTGCCCAGCTCGCTCATCGCGAACAGTACGCGACGGTGCACGGGCTTGAGGCCATCGCGCGCATCCGGCAGTGCACGGCCGACGATTACGCTCATCGCGTAGTCGAGGTAGGACTGTTTCAGCTCGTCTTCGATATTGACCGGGAGGATTTCTTTGGCCAGTTCGCCCATGAGAAGCCTGATTCCTTTTTCTGGTGAAACTTCGTCATATCCATATGGGATGTACGAAGCTCGTCGGGGCAGGCTGAGTGCCGTGCGCCGACTTACGACAAATCAACAAGTCGGACCGTGATTTGCGCAGTAAAGACAGCTCCGTGAAGCTGCCTCGGAAAACGCCGGATGTTATCACAAGAGCCGCCACGCACCTATCCCCCAGATGCGCATGGAGCATAGTTAGTTGACCGATGACAGGCGTAAAGGGGACGAGAGAGGCTCAGAGCTTCTTTGAATGCAGATTTGAGGTCAGGTTTTGCGATGTTTATTGACTTTTAGGGCCCCATCGCTGGCAAGCCAGCTCCCACAGGGTCAGCAGCGAGCACAAAACCTGTGGGAGCTGGCTTGCCAGCGAAGGCGTCCTTGCAGACGCCAAAGCCAGTCAATGCAGGCGCTTGCGGCACATCAACTGGGCCATTTTCGCCGTATCCGGGCGCTCGACGATGCCTTTTTCAGTGACGATCGCATCGATCAGATCCGCCGGCGTCACATCAAACACCGGGTTGAACGCCTCGACGTCCGCCCCCACGCGCTTGCCACCGACTTCCAGCAGTTCGGCGCCGTCACGTTCCTCGATCGGGATGTCGTCGCCGCTCGCGAGAGTCATGTCGATGGTCGAACTCGGCGCCACCACCATGAAACGCACGCCATGGTGCATGGCGTTGACCGCCAGTTGGTAGGTGCCGATCTTGTTTGCCACATCGCCATTGGCGGTGATGCGGTCAGCACCAACGATCACCCAGGTCACGCCTTTGGTTTTCATGATGTGCGCGGCCGCCGAGTCGGCATTCAGCGTCACCGGAATGCCTTCGTTCGCCAGCTCCCAGGCCGTCAGGCGCGAACCTTGCAGCCACGGCCGGGTTTCATCGGCATACACCCGCTCGACCATGCCTTCCAGGTACGCCGCACGAATCACCCCCAACGCCGTACCGAAACCGCCGGTGGCCAAGGCGCCGGTGTTGCAATGGGTGAGAATCGCCTGGGCATTGCCCTGATGCTTGCGGATCAGATCGACGCCGAGCTGGGCCATGGTCAGGTTGGCTTCGCGATCACTTTCATGAATGGCGATGGCTTCAGCTTCCAGCGCCGCCAGCGGATCGGCGTTTTCTTTCAGCCGATCCAGACGGTCGTGCATGCGATTCAGCGCCCAGAACAGATTGACTGCGGTCGGGCGGGAATCCGCCAGCAGGGCGAAATCCTCTTCCAGCGCCGCATACCAGTCGCCGCCTTCAGCCACCCGGGCGCGGGCCGACAGCACAATGCCATAGGCCGCACTGATGCCGATGGCCGGTGCGCCACGCACCACCATCGAACGAATCGCCTCAGCCACACCGGCAGCGCTGGTGTAGGCAATCCAGGTTTCCTCGAACGGCAAAATACGCTGATCCAGCAGGTGGAGCGCGCCATCTCGCCAATCGATGGCCTTTACTTTCTCCGCAGCCAACAGTCGATCGCGCATCCCTCACCCCGCACTCATGAACAAAAGCCGCCGATTATAGCGATCCCCCCGCGAAGACGAGCGGGTATACTTCGCCATCCTTTACAAAAGCACTGGAACCGACCCTCGATGCCGAAACCTGCCATTGCGCTCGACTTATTATTGCTGCCGACCTGGCTGGTACCCGTCGAACCTGCAGGCGTGGTGCTCAAGGAGCATGGCCTGGGCATTCGCGACGGTCGCATCGTGTTTATCGGCCCGCGCGCCGAAGCATTGAAGTGTAACGCCACTGAAGTCCGCGAATTGCCGGACGTGCTGCTCGCCCCGGGCCTGATCAACGCTCACGGGCATGCGGCGATGACCCTGTTCCGTGGCCTGGCCGACGATCTGCCGCTGATGACCTGGCTGGAAAAACACATCTGGCCGGCCGAAGCCAAATGGGTCGATGAAGAGTTTGTCCGTGATGGTACTGATCTGGCGATTGCCGAGCAGATCAAGGGTGGCATCAGCTGTTTCTCGGACATGTACTTCTTCCCGAAGGTCGCCAGTGAGCGCGTGCACAACAGTGGCATTCGCGCGCAGATCGCGATTCCGATCCTCGATTTCCCGATCCCCGGCGCCAGCAGCGCCGATGAGGCGATTCGTCAGGGCGTCGAGCTGTTCGGCGATCTGAAGCATCACGAACGGATCAAAATCACCTTCGGCCCCCATGCACCCTACACCGTGGGCGACGAGAACCTGGAAAAAATCCGCGTGATCGCTGAAGAGCTGGACGCGTCGATCCACATGCACGTCCACGAAACCGCCTTCGAAGTCCAGCAATCGCTGGAACATCGCGGCGAGCGACCACTGGCCCGCCTCGGTCGCCTCGGCCTGCTCGGCCCGCGCTTCCAGGCGGTGCACATGACCCAGATCAGCGATGACGATCTGGCATTACTGGTAGAAAGCAACACCAGCGTGATCCACTGCCCGGAATCGAACCTGAAGCTGGCCAGCGGTTTCTGCCCGGTGGAGCGCTTGTGGCAGGCTGGCGTGAACGTCGCCGTCGGTACCGATGGCGCGGCGAGCAACAACGATCTCGACCTGCTCGGCGAAACCCGCACCGCCGCGCTGCTGGCCAAAGCCGTCGCCGGCTCGGCCACTGCGCTGGACGCCCATCGTGCGCTACGCATGGCCACGCTCAACGGCGCACGGGCCTTGGGCATCGAGGCGCAGGTCGGTTCGCTGGAGATCGGCAAGGCCGCGGACATCGTCGCGTTCGACCTGTCCGGCCTGGCCCAGCAACCGGTCTATGACCCGGTGTCGCAACTTATCTATGCCACCGGCCGCGACTGCGTGAAACACCTGTGGGTCGCCGGCAAACAATTACTCGACGACCGGCGCCTGACCCGTCTGGACGAACAACAACTGGGCGCCACCGCCCGGGCCTGGGGCCAGCGCATCAACGGCCACACCGAATCGTAAACACCGCGGAGCAGATTCCGCGGC
Source organism: Pseudomonas sp. NPDC088414 (assembly GCF_044753325.1). NCBI lineage: Bacteria > Pseudomonadati > Pseudomonadota > Gammaproteobacteria > Pseudomonadales > Pseudomonadaceae > Pseudomonas > Pseudomonas sp. NPDC088414. Next base: position 12,617 of record NZ_JBIVMY010000037.1, read on the forward strand.
TACAACCCTTTTCAAGTTTTTCGAGGAATAGATATGAGCAACGTCGACCACGCCGAAATCGCCAAATTCGAAGCCCTGGCCCATCGCTGGTGGGACCGTGAAAGCGAATTCAAACCGCTGCACGACATCAACCCGCTGCGCGTCAACTGGATTGACGAGCGGGTCAATCTGGCCGGCAAGAAAGTCCTCGACGTCGGTTGCGGCGGCGGCATCCTCAGCGAAGCCATGGCTCAGCGCGGTGCAACCGTGACGGGCATCGACATGGGCGAAGCGCCGCTGGCGGTTGCGCAACTGCATCAGCTGGAATCCGGGGTCAACGTCGAATACCGGCAGATCACCGCCGAAGCCCTGGCCGAGGAAATGCCCGAGCAGTTCGACGTCGTAACCTGCCTGGAAATGCTCGAGCACGTACCGGACCCGTCGTCGGTGATCCGTGCCTGCTACCGCATGGTCAAGCCGGGCGGCCAGGTGTTCTTCTCGACCATCAACCGCAACCCGAAGGCGTACCTGTTCGCCATCATCGGCGCCGAATACATCATGAAGCTGCTGCCGCGCGGCACCCATGACTTCAAGAAATTCATCCGCCCGTCCGAGCTGGGCGCCTGGAGCCGCATTGCCGGCTTGACCGTCAAGGACATCATCGGCCTGACCTACAACCCGCTGACCAAGCACTACAAGCTGGCCAACGACGTTGACGTCAACTACATGATCCAGACCCTGCGCGAGGAGTAAGCCGATGGCCATCAGAGCAGTCCTTTTCGACATGGACGGCACCCTGCTCGACACCGCGCCGGACTTCATCGCCATTTGTCAGGCGATGCGCGCGGATCGTGGCTTGCCGCCGATGAACGACAAGCACATCCGCGACGAGATCTCCGGCGGCGCCAAAGCGATGGTCGCTGTGACGTTCTCGATGGACCCGGAATCGCCGGGTTTCGAGGAGCTGCGTCAGGAATTCCTCGAGCGTTATCTGGCTGGATGCGCGGTGCACAGCAAGCTGTTCGACGGCATGGGCGAACTGTTGGCCGATATCGAAAAGGCCAACCTGATCTGGGGTGTGGTCACCAACAAGCCGGTGCGCTTCGCCGAACCGATCATGCAACAGCTGGGGCTGGCCGAGCGTTCGGCGCTGCTGATCTGCCCGGATCACGTGAAAAACAGCAAACCGGACCCGGAGCCGCTGATCCTCGCGTGCAAGATGCTTGATCTGGATCCATCGACCGTTTTGTTTGTAGGCGATGATCTGCGTGATATCGAGTCGGGCCGCGATGCCGGCACCAAGACCTGCGCCGTAACCTATGGCTACATTCACCCGGACGACAACCCGCGGCACTGGGGCGCGGATGTGGTGGTGGATCATCCGCTGGAGTTGCGCAAGGTGCTCGATAGCGCGCTTTGCAGCTGCTGACCCGACACACTCCTGTGGCGAGGGAGCTTGCTCCCGCTGGGTCGCGCAGCGGCCCCTTTTTTCCTGAGTGCGCATTTTCTCAGGCACACCGCACTGGCTAGCGTTACGACTGCTTTGCAGCCGAGCGGGAGCAAGCTCCCTCGCCACAAAGTTCAGCATTCGCCTTATGGAGAGGTTTTTATGTTTGATTACACCGCCCGTCCCGAATTGCTCAAGGATCGGGTCATTCTGGTCACCGGTGCCGGTCGTGGCATCGGTGCGGCTGCCGCGAAAACCTATGCCGCCCACGGCGCCACCGTGCTGCTGCTGGGTAAGACCGAAGCCAATCTGACCCAGGTCTACGACGAGATCGAGGCCGCGGGCCATCCGCAACCGGCAGTGATCCCGTTCAACCTCGAGACTGCCCTGCCCCATCAATACGATGAGCTGGCGGCGATGATCGAAACCGAGTTCGGCCACCTCGACGGCCTGCTGCACAACGCCTCGATCATCGGGCCGCGCACGCCGATCGAACAGCTGTCGGGCGAAAACTTCATGCGTGTCATGCAGGTCAACGTCAACGCCATGTTCATGCTGACCAGCACCCTGCTGCCGCTGCTCAAGCTGTCGCAGGATGCCTCGGTGGTGTTCACCTCCAGCAGCGTCGGGCGCAAGGGCCGCGCCTATTGGGGCGCCTACGGGGTGTCGAAGTTCGCCACCGAAGGCCTGATGCAAACGCTGGCCGACGAGGTCGATGGCGTGGCACCCGTGCGCTCCAACAGCATCAACCCGGGCGGCACGCGTACCAGCATGCGTGCACAGGCCTATCCGGGGGAAAACCCGCTGAACAATCCGACTCCGGAAGAGATCATGCCGGTGTACCTGTACCTGATGGGCCCGGACAGCACGGGCATCAATGGCCAGGCATTCAACGCGCAATAACTGCCATACGTCGCTTTTGTTGCCGTGGCGGATTACCGTCGCGGCACACAATTGCCGCTTCCCACTGTCACACTTCAGTCAAATATCCGCCACCCGCCCTCAAAGCAAAAAGCCATCCTGTTGATTCATAAAGGTTTTAATAAACCTGAACTGAATGGCACGACTTTCGCTCTAATTTTCCTCAAAGCATGCCGTGTGAAGGCACTGGGGCAAGGCCGATTTCGATAGCTGACTAATCGTCATCAGGCAGACTAAACTTACGCCAAATGTCCTACGGGACTGATGGATCAGTATGACGCGCAGCCCATAGCCGCTCTCACCCAGCCTGTAAGACAGACTTACTGCTTAGGGGCTCACGCCATATGAAATCACCCTCCCAGACCAATGCAATTGACTTTGACAGTGCCAAATTGCAACGCCTGGGCTTTGGTCAGCTGCCTCCGCTTCTGGAACGCCCGGCCAGCCTGGCGCAACTGCGCCAGCAAATGAGCCTGCAACTGCAAACCAGTCTTGAGCCGCAACGAATCCTTGGTCTGTTTTTCCGTGAAGTTCAGCGCCTGGTGCCGCTGGATGCCTTGAGCTACGTGCATACGGGCAGCGACCTGCGCCTGGAGTTCGGCGCGCGCGGTCACCATTCGGTCAGCTACAGCCTCAGCCACGAAGGCGAACACTTGGGCGAACTGGTTTTCCGCCGCAACCAGCGCTTCAGCGAGCAGGATCAGGGCAACCTTGAGTCACTGCTGTCGTCTCTGTTATTCCCGATGCGCAACGCCCTGCTCTACCGCGCAGCAACGCAAAGCGCACTGCGCGACCCGCTGACCGGAACCGGCAACCGGATCGCCATGGAGCAGACCCTGCAACGCGAAATCGACATGTCCCGCCGGCATCTGCAACCGCTGTCGGTGCTGATGCTCGACATCGACCACTTCAAACGGGTCAACGACAGCCACGGCCACAGCGCCGGGGATGACGTGCTCAAGGCCGTGGCGGCTTCGATCAAGGGCCAGCTGCGCAACGTCGACATGGTGTTTCGCTATGGCGGGGAAGAGTTTCTGATCTTGCTGTGCAACACCGGCCGGGAAGCGGCGGCGATGGTCGGCGAGCGTCTGCGGCATGCCGCGCAGGCAGCGGAATATTTCGCGGACGGGCAGTTGATCGACCTGACTGTGAGCCTTGGCTGCTCGACTCTGCTGCCAGGTGAATCAGCGGACAGTCTGCTGCGCCGGGCCGACAGTGCGCTGTACGTGGCCAAGCGCGAGGGGCGCAATCGGTTGGCGATGGCTGGCTGAATTCTTCCAGACACCCAAAAACCACTGTAGGAGTGAGCCTGCTCGCGATCACGGTGTGTCAGTCACCGTCGATGTTGACTGACACACCGTGATCGCGAGCAGGCTCACTCCTACATTTTTGCGGCGTTATTGGCTATCAGCTCTCTACAAAGTGCCCGACGTTCACGCCCGTGCAACGCACGCTCGGCGGTTTCCAGCTGCATACAGCGCTCCAGGAACAGGTACATGTAGTCGTAGCTCTTGCACACCGCCTGGCGCAGTTCCGTCTGCAACGCCTTGCTCGGGTTCATGCCTGCCAGCGTGCAGATGATTTCCAGCGCTTCCCACGGATGGGCGTCGTCGTATTGGGCATGCATCTTCAGCCACTTCATCGCGCGCTTGCGCTCTTCTTCCGGGAACGCCGCCGCGTACACGCCAGTTGAGCAGACCAGCGCCGACCACTCCCCGGTCGCCCCCTCGATAGCGTAGTTGGTCGCAGCGATGGCGACGATCAGCGAATCCGCCGAACTCGTATGCCAGCACCAGTGACTCAGCGCATGCAGTTCCGGCGGTACTTGCTGGGCCTGCAGATCCTCCAGGCTGACGCCATGCGCGCGGCTCCAGTTCAGCCAGTAGTCGGCGTGATTGAGTTCGACGCGGATGTTGCGCATCAACCAGCGGCGCGCCATATCCTCCCCAGGATGGCGGGCGAACTTGGTCTTGGTCAGGTTCTGCGCCATATACAACGCAAACTGTTCAACCACTGGCCAGCCCCCGATCAGGTACTGACGCATGGTTTTGGCGCTGAGCTTGTTATCACGCATGCGCATATACAGTTCATGTTCGACAACCCGGCGCTTGCTCTCGCTGCAATCCGTTATGAGCTGTTGTGCCCAGGCAGGATAACTTGCAGCTTCCATGAGTGGTCCGGTTCGGTTGAATGTGTCGATCACTGTTCGGCTCCTTTTGATTTGTGATTGTAAGGATCGGCAAGAGCTTTCAACGGAACGTGCCAGGCGCCTTGAACAACAGCGGCTGCGGTCTGGCGGGCCGACTTTGCAAACTGTCGCAGGTAAACAACTGCGGGCGTTCGATGACATAACCCTGAGCGTAATCCACCCCGATTTCAAGCAATGCCTGCTCGATCTGAGTTGTTTCTACAAACTCGGCAATTGTCTGCTTACCCATGACATGCCCGATGTGATTGATCACCTCGACCATAGCGCGGTTAATCGGGTCGTCCAGCATATCCTTTACGAAACTCCCGTCGATCTTCAGGAAGTCTACAGGCAAATGTTTCAAATAAGCGAATGAAGACATTCCGGCACAAAAGTCATCAAGTGAGAAGTAACAACCTAAGCCTTTGAGTTCATTAATAAATCGAATCGCGCTGCCCAGATTGGCAATAGCACTGGTTTCAGTAATTTCAAAACAAATCATTTCAGGGGGTATAGCGTAACTAACAAACTGTTCACGCAGAAAGTGCAAGAACGCGTCATCTCCGATAGTAATGCCTGAAAGATTAATCGCACACATTGCCAACGGACCTTCATGTTGTTCGGCGATGCATTGGGCAATCACTTTAAAAACATTCTCGACCACCCAACGATCCAGTTGACTCATCAGGCCATAACGTTCTGCCGCCGGAATGAAACTGTCCGGCAGGATCATCCGTCCGGCTTCGTCATGCAGACGCAAGAGTATTTCGATGTGCCCGCCGCCATGGGCTGTAGCGCCCAGCGGAGCAATTTCCTGGGCATAGAGGCAAAAGCGGTTTTCTTCCAGCGCCATGTGCAGGCGCTGCACCCAGGCCATTTCGCCGAAACGCAGCGACAGTTCGGAGTCGTCGGCATGGTAGACCTGGACCCGGTTGCGGCCCTTTTCCTTGGCCATGTAGCAGGCCATGTCGGCGGCGCGCAATGAGGCTTCGAGGGTGGTCGGGGTCTGGGCGATGTGCACCAGGCCGATGCTCACAGTTGTCAGGAACGGCCGCCCCTTCCACACGAAATGCAGGTTCTGCACGGTCTGGCGCAGGCTCTCGGCGATTTTCTCGGCGGCATCCGGGGCGCAGTTCTCCAGCAGAATGCCGAACTCGTCACCGCCCAGCCGCGCCAGGGTGTCGCTCTCGCGCAAGCCCGATTGCAACAGCGTGCAGATGTGCCGCAGCAACTCATCACCGGCGGCGTGACCGCAGGTATCGTTGACCAGTTTGAACTGATCCAGATCGAGAAACATCAGCGCATGCCGACCGGGCTGACGCGTCAGGTTGTGCAACGCCTGCTCCAGGCGATATTCGAATTCGCGGCGATTGGCCAGACCGGTCAGGGCATCGTGGGTCGCCTGCCACGACAGATTGGCGATGTATTGCCGTTCCTGAGTCATGTCATGCAGCACCAGCACCGTCCCAATGACCTCGTCGGCATTGCGGATCGGCGCTCCTACCAGCGTCACCGAGACCGTGCTGCCATCCAGACGCTGGATCAGCTTGGAGTGTTCGCTGCCACCGACCAGTTGCCCACTGAGAATATGCTCGATCAGCGTCAGCCCTTCGGCCTGGGCGTTGTCATCCAAGAGATTGAACAACGCCGCCAACGGAAGACCCGCCGCGTGCTCGGACTTCCAGTGCGTCATGGCCTCCGCCGCCGGGTTCATGTAATCGATCGCGCCGTTGACGTCGGTAGTGATCACCCCGTCGCCAATCGATTGCAGGGTGATGTGTGCCCGATCCTTCTCCAGCTGCAACGCCTGAGCAAAGGCATGCCGCTGCTTGAGCAGTTTGTGGGTGCGCAACAGTGCCAGCACGATCAACCCCAGCGCCGTGGCCAGGTTGGTGAACAGCAGCAGGCGCAGGATCATCCGCGAACCTTCACCCAAGGCATCGCTGAACGCCTTGGCCGCTGGCGTCACACCGTCGTTGATGGCAAAGATCTGCGCTTTCCAGTGCTGAATGTCAGCCGGCGTCGCGATGTTTTCGCTGATGCGCTGATGCATCTCGCGCGCGACATTGTCCAGTTGCACCAGATAGGCGTCGCCGATGGTCCAGCGGTCGATCGCGGTTTCCAGATAACTGAAATGACGAAAATTGAGGTACAGCCAGATCAGGCTCGACACATCATCGGGATGGTTGCCGCCCTTGAGAATCCCCTCCCGTGCCGCCTGCAGATCCGGCGGCTGACGATCCAGCGCCAGACGCAACTGGTGACCGCCCTGGGGCACGGCGATCGCTTCCTTGTATTTGAGAAAGATCGCCTCGTCGCGGCTGTCGGCATACAGGTTCAGGTAATAGATGGCGTCCTTCTGGCCCTTGGACCAGAGACTCTCGCCAGCAACATAGCCGCGCACGGCCGAGAGGACGTAAAGACTCACGCCCCCCAATAACGCCTGAAATAACACGACGGCGATAAATGGCCAGACGATGCCCAACAACCGTGGCGTTCCGAGAGTCCTTTTTTGCTTCATGAGGTCCTTTGCGCACGCACTGTCATCTTCAAGGGGAGACCGCCAGAGCCAGACCAGGGAGCGACCCCTTCCAGCAAGCCAGGACATTTTCAACCGGCGATACGTATGTACCGCACTCGCTGTTCGCCATGCTTCGACACTGACGGCTTTCAATCATTCCAGAGTCGTTTTCCATGCAGTCACCTTCCGCCACGCTGCAACGCCATACTGCCCAACAGAGCGAATACCGCGCAATGATCACCGCCCTGCGCGCCGTCCTTGACGCTTCGACGTCAGTGGAGACCTGCTACCTCACGCCCCAGACACATTCACGCCTGGGTGCTGCACACGATCAGGCGCAAAACCTTCTGCAAGCTCTGTTCGAAGACAGCGCCGAACCCCTGTTGGCGGCTCACCTGCAAGCGTCCAGAGGATCACTGCTGCAAGTCGACGCCACAGCCGGTCACTGCAGCTTCTCCTTCAACCGTCCCGATGGCAGTGTCGCCCGTTACGCCATCGAGGATGTCAGCCGGGCCTCCAGCCGCATTCAAGAGTTTCAGCGAGCGTTGCTGAGTATAGGCGCACACCTGCGTTCCGACAGGCTGCTGCCGTTGTCACAACTGCTGCGTGAGTCGGGGTTCACATTTGCGGACGTACAGGACGCCACGGCACTGGCCCGGCTGATCGCCAAGGTCGAAGAACGGCGCGCCAGCCACCGGCTGAATCTGCGACATCACCCGGCGCTGACGGTACTGATGAACGACGATGACAAAGCCGCGGTACACGACCTGATTGGCGACTGGCTCACTGGCAAAACCTTGTCGGCGATCGACAGTCTGGCCGCTGAAGTAACGCCTCCCTTCACCCGCCAGCAATTGGAACAGCAGCCCGCCGCGTGCCTGGAACGCCTGCTCGACACCCCCAAGGCGCGCGACCTGGGCCAGCGCTTGCTGCAGAAACTGCAATGGTACGGCGCCCGGCCCGATGAGCCGACCGTCCCGGACATCGGCCTGCGTTTACTGCTCGAAGCGTTGTGTCTGTGGTACGAGCTGCCCGGCGACAGCAACCCGACCGAAGTGGCGGGTTTTGCGCTGGAACAACGCGCTCACCACGGCGCCAGCTACGCCACCATTCGCCGGGACTTTTTACGGCATCTGGAGGAGACGCACCGAACCTCGACCACCAGCGAAAAACATCTGCTGGGATGGGCATGCCTGGCGCAGTTCGGACTGGATTTTCAAGTGCAAGACATCCCTGACGACCTGCCGTATGCCAGCTCGGTAGTCTGGGTCAATTTCGTGCATGGCGTACACCTCGCCCATGCCCTTGATCCACAGTTGCTGGAGCATCTGAGCTTTCAGCAACTGGTCGATCTGCCGCTGCACAAAAGCGAAAACGCCAGCCCCGAACTGCAGACCCTGATCGCCATGACCCGAGCGGCCGCCGCTCAGACCTGGACACTGGCCACCGGTGCCCAGCCCGCAGCGAACGAGACATCCGGCGATGACGCTGCCCTGCAAGCGCTGGAAGACCACAAGACAAAATTGAACGCAGCGATCCTGCAACTGGACATCGAACCGCCACGGCGGCTCGCCCTGGCAAAACAGCAACTGGACAAGGCGCTGGCCAACGATCTGTACGATCACACGACGATTCGCCTCAAACGCCACCATCCTTCAACGCCCAACCGTAGCCGACGCAGCATTATCGATACCCCGGATGTGGCATTGCCCACCTGGCCGCTGCTTGAGGTCTATGCCTCTGGCGGGCTGAGCACCGACTCGCGCTGGTACGTCAGTCATGATGGCCGCAACGCCAGCGAGTGGATCAGCCTCGATGCAGCAGGCAAACTGCAAAGCGGCTTCGTCAATACCAACCAACCTGGCCGCCCCCTCTCCCGGTTCCCGAGCAACCGCACTCTGCCCGACATCAAGACCTTGTTCGACCAGCAGTTCGACGGCTATGACGGCTATCTGAGCAAGACCCGCAAAGCCTACGAGTATCTGATCAAGTCGCTGCTGGTCACGCTGCCGTGGGCTGATCGCCTGGCACTGGAGCACGGCGAAGTGAGGATTCTCGGCCTCAGGGATCCGACACGGCATATCGAGGCTCACCTGGAGACACCGAAAGACACCCTGCCGCACAGGGCACGCATGGGTTTCGTACTGCACGTGAATGATCAAAGCAAACCGCGCTTCTACGAGTGCCTGCCGCGCGCCGGTATCATTCGCAAACGCCCCGACTTGACGCGGATCCATATCGGTGGGCTTACGTTGCCACCACTATCACCCAGACCTGGACGGACCAAGGCCCAGAGCATCTCTCGCATCGTCGCCCGCCGCCTGCCATTCGATCGAGAAGCACACTGGAACGGTTCGATACCCGCTCCCGACGCCAAGTGCGTTGCCATTCTCGAACCACTGGGCGGCCCCCTCCCGGCTTCGATGATCCCGGCGGCCCATCACGACAACTCACCGAACCTGACCTTCACCTCGCCACGCACTACGCAAATAGCCTCGCTCATCGCGAACCAGTTGTTCTATGTCGATGAGCAGGCGCTGCGCAGTGAAGCCTGGGGAAGAACCCGCTTCGAACGCGACACCAGCAAAAAACACTGGATTCATGCCATCAGGGGCTTTATCCCGTTCTGGGGCAGCCTCGAAGACCTGCAATCGGACAAACTGTGGAAACGCGCACTGGGCGTGCTCGGCCTGTTCCTCGATATCGTCTCGTTCGCAATTCCCTTGGGCAAGTTCGTCGCCGGCAGCATCCGCCTCGCCGCAGTGGCAGGAAAAATGTCGATTCGCGTCGCCCTGCCCCGCATGGCGCGACTGTCGGAAAACCTGCTGGTTTCGACCTTGAAAAACGTCAACCCGCTGGCCGCTGTACCCCTCTTGCTCAAGCTCGGTGGCCGAGGCGCAATCGGCGCGGTGCGGGCCGTAGCGCATCTGGAACACCGTGCCGTGGCGCGTCTGAAAAGGCTCGCCGGCAGAAGCGCTGACTATGACCTGCTGCACAGCCTGCCTCAGGCGCTGGATGCCGGACGCTGGAAAGCGCTGAAGCCTGCCGATCATCTGGCCGTGGTCAGGGGCATTGACGATGTGCCGGTGCGCAACATCGGCGGCTCGCGGTATCACGTGCTCGATCCGCTGTCCGACCGCCCTTACGGGCCCCGGTTGCTCGCACACGAACATGACTTTTCGCTGGGGCGTTCGCACTACAGCACGGTGAATAAAACCGACGACAAGATCGATATCGAGCTGATGCCCGACAGGCGCGTCGAACTCATGCCCGAGGCTGGCGGACGCACCACGGTGTTGATCGATGATGTGCCCTATCGACTTGACGGCGATGAACTGCGCCGGGTCGATCTGCTCGATGACAGTCAGCACTGGACGCTGCTGCCGTGCCGGATACGTCGCGCACCGGGCGCGGGCGACTGCCGCGTCAGCTACATCACCGCAGACCCCGCCCCGACCCCCGCGCTCGGCACGATCGACAAGGAAAAAGGTTACGCCCCGTGGTTCGGCGAACGGGTTTCGGAGCCGGCCACCCTGCCCCGGCAAGACACACCGTTGCTGGCGGTCGATGCCAAGCTTTATCAGATCGTGGATAACCGCCCGCGGCTGTTCACCGGCGACCTGCGTCGGCTGGGCATCAATCAAGGCAAACTGGTGCCGAGGCAGCAGATTCAAGCCACGCTGCAGTTTCGCAAAGGCATTTATGCGCGGATAAAAACCGGCGGTACCTATGACGGAATCAACGATTCACATCAGGTCGGCGCCGTGCTGATGCCGGCCATCGACGGCTCGGCCACCCATGTGTTTTTCCGGGTCAACATCCAAGAGTATTACCTGGCAACCTTCGCCAAAGGCGAAATCCCCGGCAAGCAACTGACGTTCAAGCGCCTGGCCCCCGCCGAACTGGCCGACGGCACCCTCGGTGCGGAACTGCTGACCGTCTACACCGGCTCGCTGCATGCCAACAACATGGTGCGCCTCCATGGCCTTGAATCAGTCGAGCGCGCGATGCGCACCATGGAACAGATCGCGATCCCCATCGGCACCACAGCCATTCCTGCAAACAACATGAAATGGCTGAAGGTCGACACCAGCCCGGGCGAAGCACTGATGTTCGATCACTCGACACGGATGATCGTCACCCGCCTGCCCGAAGGCGCCGCCACCTGGGCGCGCAGCAAAGAGGCGCCGGAAGCCTTTCGGCAGAAAACCGCAGAGATTTTCGACACGCTGTTTCTGTCACCGACGATCAATCCGGCCAACACCAACGCAGCACTGCGCATCGACAGTACCATGCAGAAACTGCACAACCTGTTGCCCATGCGGGAGCGGCCGGTCAACGCACGCAACATTGCCTATGCCGAAGTCACCACGGTCAGCGGCAAACGGGAAATTTACGTCAGCGTGTCCGGCGCTCAAGGCAGTACCCAGCGTCTGCCGCTGTTTCGCCACATGGGCGCCAATCACGTGCGGATCGGCGACACCACTTACATCAACATCGACTACAACCCGGCCTTCCCGCGCACCTCGCTGGAGGTCACCGAGCAAGGGCAATTGCTGGCCGTGCCGCTGACCATCAAGGACCTGAAAAGCTATCAACCGACGCAGACCAGTCGGCCGACCTCGCTGGACAGCGAAAGCAAACTGATCAGCGTGCTGCGCGAGAAATATCCCGACCCGACAGAGATCCGCGCGGTCGACATCGCGACGACCATGCGCCCGTGCGAATCCTGTTCGGTGGTGATGAAGCAGTTCGCCCATGACGGCGGAGAGGCGGCGTTGCAGGTGCTCTGGGGCTGATCAGAGGCGCTGGAGATGGCCGTAGAGCTTGGCGTAGAGGCCGCCATCGGCGATCAGTTGCTGGTGGTCGCCATCTTCGGCTACTTGCCCGCCATCGAACACCAGCACCCGATCCGCTTGCTTCACCGCCGACAGGCGATGGGCAATGATCAGCGTGGTGCGACCGCTGAGAAACCGCGCCATGGCCTGATGCAGGTTGTATTCGGTGGCGGCATCGAGGGCCGAAGTGGCCTCGTCGAGGATCACCACTTTCGGCTCGGCGAGGATCATCCGCGCAATCGCCAGACGCTGGCGCTGACCGCCGGACAGGCGTACGCCGGAACGTCCGACGATACTGTCGAGACCGTCCGGCAGCGCCCGAATCGTCGCCTCCAGCTGGGCGATTTCCAGCGCCTGCCAGCAGGCTTCGTCACTGCGGGTGCGGCCCATGGTCAGGTTGGCCCGTACCGTGTCGTTGAACAGCGCCGGATGCTGCAACACCACCGCGACGTTTTCACGAATCAGCTCCAGACCGATTTCCTGCTGGGTCGAACCGCCGAAACGAATGGTGCCCGCTGACGGCGTGTACAGCCCGAGCAGCAACTGCACCAGAGTACTTTTGCCGCCGCCACTGGCACCGACAATCGCGACTTTTTCCCCGGGGGCGATCGACAGGTTCATCTGATCCACCACCAACTCGTCGCCGTAACCGAAGCTCAGCCCCTGCACCTCGATGCCCACGGTTTCCCGGCCCTTGAACGGATCGACACCACCGGGGTACTGCGGCTCATCAGCCCGCGCCAGCAGTTCGTTGATCCGCGACAGTGCGCCACCCGCCGCGTAATAGGCGTATTGCAGATTGAGCAGTTGCTCGACCGGGCCAATCATGAACCACAGGTAGCTGAACACCGCGAGCATCTGGCCGATCGACAGGTCGGAAAACAGCACGGTGAGCATCGCCGCCGCGCGGAAGATGTCGATGCCGAACTGGAACAGCAGACCGCTGGCACGGTTCGAGGCGTCGGTCTTCCACTGCGAGTTCACCGCGTAATTGCGCACTTCCTGCGCACGCAAGCCAAGCCGCCCGAGGAAGAAGCCCTGACGGTTGCCGGCGCGCACTTCCTGAATCGCATCGAGGGTTTCACTCAAGGCCTGAGTGAAACGCGAGGTGCTGTCGTTCTCGAGTTTCTTCAGGTGCTTGACCCGTTTGCCCAATTGCACCGTGGCGTAGATCACCAACGGGTTGAACAGCAGGATCAGCAGCGCCAGTTTCCAGTGCATCCACATCAGGATGCTCGCGGTGCCGACCAGGGTCAGCATCGCCACCAGAAACCGGCTGAGGGTTTCGCCGACGAACTTGTCGAGGGTGTCCAGATCAGTGACCAGGTGCGTGGTCACGGTGCCGCTGCCGAGGCTTTCGTATTCGCCGAGGGAAATCCTTTTCAGGCGTTCGATCAGGCGCACGCGAATGCGGTAGACGATGTCTTTCGCCAGCCGGGCGAACAGCCGCGCCTGCAACACACCAAAACACAGGGCACTGCAGCGCAGAGTCAGGGTGACCAGCAGCATCAGGCCGATGTAACCCGCCGCTTGCTGCCACATCGACGGCAACACGTGGTTCATGACTTTCAGCGCGGCGTCGCCATGCCCGAGCAGGACCTCGTCCACCAGCAACGGCAACAGCAACGGAATCGGCACGCTGCACAGCGTCGCCAGTACGGCCACGCCGTTGGCGATCCACAGGGATTTTTTGTGATGCAGTGCCAGACGCCGGACTTCTGCCCAGCTCAGCCGGTCGACACGCTTTACGGCTGGCGTGTCATCGGCCCGGTCAGGCACAGGCTGCGCGCTCCAGCCAGCGTCCGAGCAACGGCGACAGCTCGCTGAGCGGTTGATAGCCGTTGGTCAACAGCGCCAATTGGCCGTTGCGCTCGGCGAGCAGGGTCGGGAATCCGGCGATGCCCAGATCCTGCACCCAGCTGAAATCAGCCTGAGTCGCCTTGTGCTGATCGGCATGATCGAATAGCGCGGCAAACTCGATACGCGGCACGCCGGCCTGCTCGGCCAGCTCGACCAACACACTGGCCTGGGTGACATCGCGGCCTTCAGCGTAAAACGCCTGCTGGATCAGGCCGACCAGTTTCCATGCGCAATCCGGAGCCAGACTGCGCGCGGTGACGATCGCGCGGCAGGCCGGCTCGGTGTCGTAGACGAAACCGTCAGGCAGCGCACCGTCGAACTTGAACGGCTGACCGGTAGCCTCGGTGACCGCCTGCCAATGCTCAAGGATATAGCGTCGGGTGGTCGGCTCCAGCGCCGCACCGCTGCCGGTGCGCAAGCCGCCGACCACCAGGTGCAGCTCCACTCCGGCTGCCTGCGCCTGCTCGACCAAGGCCTTGGCGACCGGAGCGAACCCCCAGCACCAGGAACACATCGGATCCATCACATAGAGCAGGCGCGCAGTCATGATCAGGCCTCGGTGGATGCTTGTTTATAGTTGTAGCCGATCGGGTGCGGCATGTTGCGCGCCTTGGCCAGTTCGATCTGCTTCTGCCGATCGATGGCGCTGCGGCGGGTTTTCTCACTCAGCTTGTCCCAGCAATGCGGGCAGCTGATGCCGGCCACGTAGTGCTCGGAGGCGCGATCTTCAACGCTGACCGGTGTGCGGCAGGCATGACATTGATCGTAGTCGCCTTCGCTGAGGTCGTGACGCACGGTCACGCGGTTGTCGAACACAAAGCAGTCGCCCTGCCACTTGGTCTCTTCCTGCGGCACCTCTTCGAGGTACTTCAGGATGCCGCCCTTGAGGTGGTAAACCTCTTCGAAACCCTCACCCAGCATGTAGCTGGAAGCTTTCTCGCAGCGAATGCCGCCGGTGCAGAACATCGCGACTTTCTTGTGCACGGCCGGGTCGAAGTGTTCTTTGATGTAGTCGGGGAATTCGCGAAAACTGGTGGTTTTCGGATCGATGGCGCCTTCGAAGGTGCCGATCGACACTTCGTAATCGTTGCGGGTGTCGATCAGCAGCACTTCCGGGTCGCTGATCAGCGCGTTCCAGTCCTGCGGTTCGACGTAGGTGCCGACCTTTTTGTTCGGGTCCACGCCTTCGACGCCGAGGGTGACGATCTCTTTCTTCAGCTTGACCTTGGTGCGGTAGAACGGCTGCTCGTCGCAGTACGACTCTTTGTGGTCGATGTCGATCATGCGCGGGTCGTTCTTCAGCCAGGCGAGCAGGCCGTCGATGCCTTCGCGGCTGCCGGACACGGTGCCGTTGATGCCTTCTTCGGCGATCAGCAGGGTGCCTTTGATGCCATTGTCGACCATCGCTTGCAGCAGGGGCTCGCGCAGGTCAACGTAATCTTCGAGGGTGACGAACTTATACAGTGCCGCCACGACAATCGGTTGTGTCATGGGTATTTCTCCAGGTGGCTACCCTCGCAAAGGGTGAACCGGATTCAAAAAAAAACGCGCCGGGTGAGCGGCGCGTTGCGGATTCTAGCAAAAACACGGTGGATTTAGGATCTGTCAAAACTCTGTGGCGAGGGAGCTTGCTCCCGCTCGGCTGCGAAGCAGTCGCAAAACTCGGATCTTGGGAGTGCTGCGCACTCCAGCGGGAGCAAGCTCCCTCGCCACAACAGCCCTCGCAATCCTCAGTGTTTGCTACCGCCGGCACAGGTCGGCGACGCCGGGGCGGCGCCCACTTCTGCCCATTCCTGCGGGGTGTAGGTGTGCAGCGCCAACGCATGGAATTCGCCCATCAGCTCGCCGAGCGTGCCGTAGACTTTCTGGTGGCGCTTGACCCGGTTCAGGCCTTCGAACTGCGCGCTGACCACCACTGCCTTGAAGTGCGTCTGTAACCCGCGACTGTGCATGTGGCTTTCGTCCAGCACTTGCAGATGCTCAGGCTGCAGCAGGCCCAGCGTCGATTCGATGCGTTGTTGCATGCTCATCACGAACTCCGCTTACTTCTTCTTGGCCGGCGCAGCGCCTTTCGGTGCCAGCTCGTTGGTCATGTCGTCGAGCAACTTGTTGACGACAGGCACGGCGCTTTCCAGCTTGGCCTGGGTCATCTGGGCCGATTGCTGGGTCAGCTGCGGCATTTTTTCCAGGACTTTCTTGCCCAGTGGCGACTGGTAGAACGCGACCAGGTCTTTCAACTCGGATTCGCTGAAGTTGCTGGTGTAGAGCTTGACCATGTCAGGCTTGAGCTTGTTCCAGCCGATGGCCTGGTCCAGGGCGGCGTTGGCCTTGGCCTGGTAGGTTTCCAGTACGGCTTTCTTGGATTCCGGCGCTTTGGTCTGTTCAAAACGCTGAGCGAACATTTGCTGCACTTGCATGTACACCGGAGTGCCCAGCTTGTCAGCGTGCGCCAGGGTCAGGAAAGCTTCAGCACTGGCGTTGTGGCTGGCGGTATCGGCAAGCACCTGGCCGCTGGCGCAAACCAGTGCAACCGCGGTGCAGATGGCACGAAGACGAGTCATCGAGTTTCCTTTTCAGCTAGGCGAGGTCAAACCCCAAGGGCGACCATTCTGCGCCTAAAAAACCTCGTGGCTCAACCCCCGAGCCTTGCCGCGCTTGATTGGCCGGGTTTTACCGGTCAACAATCGGTTCGAGGGAACCACCTGGGCCTGACCGGGCCTAAACTGCGCAAACAGACCAACAGGAGTGTGCACGATGAGCCGTATCGAAACCGACAGCCTGGGCCAGATCGAAGTCCCGGACGACGCCTACTGGGGTGCTCAGACGCAACGCTCGCTGATCAACTTCGCCATTGGTCAGGAACGCATGCCGCTGCCGGTACTGCACGCCCTGGCCCTGATCAAGAAAGCCGCCGCCCGGGTCAACGACCGCAACGGCGACCTGCCCGCCGACATCGCCCGCCTGATCGAACAGGCCGCCGACGAAGTCCTCGACGGCCAGCACGACGACCAGTTCCCGCTGGTGGTCTGGCAGACCGGCAGCGGCACCCAGAGCAACATGAACGTCAACGAAGTGATCGCCGGTCGCGCCAACGAGCTGGCCGGCAACCCGCGCGGCGGCAAGACGCCGGTGCACCCCAACGATCACGTCAACCGCTCGCAAAGCTCCAACGATTGCTTCCCTACCGCCATGAGCATCGCCACTGCCAAAGCCGTGCAGGAGCAATTGCTGCCGGCGATCGCCGAGCTGTCCGGCGGCCTGGCCGAACTGGCCGCACGGCACATGAAACTGGTGAAGACCGGCCGCACGCACATGATGGACGCGACGCCGATCACCTTTGGTCAGGAGCTATCGGGCTTTATAGCGCAGCTGGATTACGCCGAACGGGCGATCCGCGCCGCGCTACCGGCGGTTTGTGAACTGGCGCAGGGTGGTACCGCGGTCGGCACCGGCCTGAATTCGCCGCACGGTTTTGGCGAAGCGATTGCCGCCGAACTCGCCGCCCTCTCCGGCCTGCCGTTCGTTACCGCGCCGAACAAGTTTGCTGCCCTGGCCGGGCATGAGCCGCTGACCAGCCTGTCCGGCGCTCTGAAGACCCTGGCCGTGGCGCTGATGAAAATCGCCAACGACCTGCGCCTGCTCGGCTCCGGCCCTCGCGCAGGCTTTGCCGAAGTCAAGCTGCCGGCGAACGAGCCGGGCAGCTCGATCATGCCCGGCAAGGTCAACCCGACCCAGTGCGAAGCGCTGTCGATGCTGGCCTGCCAGGTGTTGGGCAACGACGTCACCATCGGCATCGCGGCGAGTCAGGGTCACCTGCAACTGAACGTCTACAAACCGGTGATTATCCACAATGTGCTGCAATCGATTCGCCTGCTCGCTGACGGGTGCAGCAACTTCCAGCAGCATTGCATTGCAGGGCTCGAGCCGGATGCGCAGGTCATGGCCCAGCACCTGGAACGTGGCCTGATGCTGGTGACCGCACTGAACCCGCACATCGGTTACGACAAATCAGCGGAAATCGCCAAGAAGGCTTACGGCGAAGGCCTGACCTTGCGTGAGGCGGCGCTGCAGCTGGGGTATCTGACCGATGAAGAGTTCGATGCCTGGGTGCGTCCGGAGAATATGATCGAGGCTGGCGCCAAGGGCTAGCTTGTGCAGCGCCTGAAAGTAAGCCTTCGCGAGCAAGCTCGCTCCCACATTTTGATCGGTGTACGCCGTGACAATGTGGGAGCGAGCTTGCTCGCGAATGAGGTTGACGCGATTCAACTGGCGGCCATCTTCATCCGCCGCGCCTTCAGCCCGGCAATCAACGATGGCCCCAACGCCACCAGCGCCGACCCCAGCACCACCAGCACCGCCCCGCCATAACCCAGCCCGTTGATCTGCTCGGCGTGCACATAGTCCGGCCACACCCCGGCGGCAATCGCCACCGCGCCAAAGGTCACCAACGGCGTGATCGCCAGCGTCGCACTGACCCGCGAGGCCTCCCAGTGCGCCAGCGCCTCGGCAAAGGCGCCGTAGGCAATCAGCGTATTCATGCAGCACGCCAGCAACAGCCAGCCCTGCAACGGACTCAATTCCAGCGCTTCGAGCGGATGCACCCACGGCGTCAGCAACAGCGCGCAGAACAGGTAGATCACCATCATCACCTGCAGCGAATTCCACACCGTGAGCAACTGCTTCTGACCCAGCGCATAGAAGGTCCAGACCGTCGAGGCCAACAGCACCAGCAGCACGCCGGCGGTGTAGTCCGACAATGAGGTGAGCAGTTCAGCCAGACGCTGATTGAAGAACAGCACGAAGCCGATCAACAGCACCGCCAGACCAATGCCCTGACCGATGCTGAAGCGCTCCTTGAACACAAACAGGCTGGCGATCAGCAACATGATCGGCCCCATCTGCACCACCAGTTGCGCAGTGCCGGGGCTCAGCAGGTTGAGGCCCATCAGGTACAAGACGTAGTTGCCCACCAGCCCGAGTACCGCCATCAACACCAGCCAGCCGCCCTTTGGCCCCAGCACCTTGCGACTGGGCAAGCGCCTGACCGAAGCCAGATAAATGAACAGGCATCCCCCGGAGACCAACAGGCGAAACCAGGTCACGGTGATCGGGTCCATCACCTGCAACACCTGTTTGAGCTTGATCGGCAGGATGCCCCACAAAAATGCCGTCAGCAGCGCCAGGAACAGACCGTAAACCCAGCGACCGGATGAAATGTGCATGCGAACCCCAATGCCTGCTGACAAGAGCGGTCATTCTAGGCGCGCCGTCAGACGTAACACAGGGACAGTTCGGGCCAGGCCGCGAATGAAACTGTGCAGGTCGCAGTATTAAATTGACGCTTTGCCGTTGATCGGCTCACCGGGCGTGCCAAGTGCTTCAGGCATAAGCTGATTGGATCCTTTCAATGGATCACACAAGGAGCCAATCATGTACGGAATGCGCGCCCACGACACCGCCCCCGCCACGCACTTTCGCAGCGACCGGTTGTGCCGGGTCAATGGCGAACTGTTTTTCTGCACGCGGGAGAACACCCTCGAAGGGCCGTTTGAGTCCCCGGAGAAGGCTGAGCAGGAAATTCAGGCGTATATCGCGCGGATGCAGGCGCAGACAGCGTAGACCTGTGGCGAGGGAGCTTGCTCCCGCTGGGGCGCGCAGCGGCCCTCGTTTCAGGCTTTACCGGGAAATTTCAGGTCTGCTCCGCAGCCCAGCGGGAGCAAGCTCCCTCACCACAAGGATTGTGTTGGCCCGTCAGCGAACAGCCTCAAACAACCCCGTCGCCCCCATCCCGCCACCCACGCACATGGTCACGATGCCGTAACGCAGATTGCGCCGCTGCAACTCACGCACCAGATGCCCGACCTGCCGCGACCCGGTCATGCCGAACGGGTGGCCGATGGAGATCGAGCCGCCGTTGACGTTGTATTTTTCGTTGTCGATCTCCAGCCGATCGCGGGCATACAGGCACTGCGAAGCAAACGCCTCGTTGAGCTCCCACAGGTCGATATCGGCCACTTGCAGGCCCTTGGCCTTGAGCAGTTTCGGCACCGAGAACACCGGGCCGATGCCCATTTCATCCGGCTCGCACCCGGCCACGGTGAAACCACGGAAAAACGCTTTGGGCTTGAGCCCCAGTTGCAGGGCTTTTTCCAGGCTCATCACCAGCGTCATCGACGCACCGTCGGACAGCTGCGACGAGTTGCCGGCGGTCACCGAACCGTCCTCGGCAAACACCGGTTTCAGTCCGGCGAGACTTTCGTAAGTGGTGTCCGGGCGGTTGCAGTCGTCGTGATCGACGATGCCGTCGAGGATCTGCACTGCACCGCTGTTTTTGTCCTCGACCCGGTACTTGACCGCCATCGGCACAATTTCATCATTGAACAGCCCGGCTGCCTGCGCCTGGGCGGTACGCTGCTGACTTTGCAGCGCGTAACGATCCTGCGCCTCGCGACTCACGTCATAACGACGCGCCACGACTTCAGCAGTCTGCCCCATGGTGTAGTAGATGCCCGGCACCTGCTGCTTGAGCAGCGGGTTGATCAGGTGATCGGTGTTGACGCTTTTCAGGGTCAGGCTGATCGACTCGACGCCACCGGCAACAATGATGTCGCTGCAACCGGAAGCGATCTGGTTGGCGGCAATCGCAATCGCCTGCAAACCCGAGGAGCAAAAGCGATTCAGAGTCATGCCGGCCACGTTGGTGCCCAGCCGCGAGAGCACCGCCACATTGCGACCGATGTTGTAACCCTGCGCGCCCTCGTTGGAGCCGGCGCCGACAATGCAGTCTTCGACGCTGGCCGGGTCGATGTCGTTACGCGATAGCAGCGCGTTGACGCAATGGGCCGCCATGTCGTCGGGACGGGTCTGATTGAACTTGCCGCGAAAGGACTTGGCCAGGCCGGTCCGCACGCTGTCGACGATCACCACTTCACGCATGGCATACCTCAATTGTTGTTGTCGGAGGGGAGTGAACCGAGGATAAGTCCAGCCCGCCGCCGACCGCGACAATCATTCACCCCGCGTATGCGTGTCCATGGCTCAGTGCTTGTGTTTTTTCGCGTGCTTGTCGGATTTCTCGAAGGCTTCTTCGAGCGCGCGGTTGATCGTGCGCAGCACCTTGACCCGCGCCCAGCGCTTGTCATTGGCCTCGACCAGCGTCCAGGGCGAAATCTCGGTGCTGGTGCGGTCGACCATGTCGCCGACCGCCGTGCGATAGGCGTCCCACTTGTCGCGGTTGCGCCAGTCGTCCTCGGTGATCTTGAAGCGTTTGAACGGGATCTCTTCGCGGGCCTGGAAACGCTCCATCTGCGTGTCCTTGTCGATGGCCAGCCAGAACTTGACGACGATCACCCCGGCGTCGGCGATCTGCTCTTCGAAGTCGTTGATCTCGCTGTAGGCCCGCAGCCAGTCGGCCGGGCTGCAAAAGCCCTCGACCCGCTCCACCAGTACCCGGCCATACCAGGAGCGGTCGAACACGGTGAACTTGCCCCGCGCCGGCAGGTGTCGCCAGAAGCGCCACAGATACGGTTGCGCACGTTCTTCCTCGGTCGGCGCAGCAATCGGCACTATATTGTATTGACGTGGATCGAGCGCCGCCGCCACCCGGCGAATCGCCCCGCCCTTGCCCGCCGCATCGTTGCCTTCGAACACCGCCACCAGGGCGTGGCGGCGCATGCGTTTATCGCGCATCAGCCCGGACAACCGTGCCTGCTCGGTAATCAACTGTTCTTCGTAGTCTTTCTTTTCCAGCCGCTGATTGAGGTCGAGGCTGTCGAGCAGATTTAGCTGATCGACCGCCGTGCCCAGCGGTGCGGCGTTGACCTCGGCTGTCTCTACCTGCGTACGCTTGAGCGCATTCTGCAGGCCCTCCAGCAGGATCTTGCCGACCGCCAGACTGCGGTAGTTGGCGTCCATGCCTTCGATGATGTGCCACGGCGCATAGTCGCGGCTGGTGCGGCGCAACACACGTTCGCCGTATTTGACGAACTTGTCGTAGGTCTGCGATTGCTGCCAGTCCAGCGGGCTGATGCGCCAGCTGTGCAGCGGGTCGTCGGCCAGCGCCTTGAGCCGTGCTTTCATCTGTTTCTTGGACAGGTGGAACCAGAACTTGAAGATCAGCGCGCCTTCATCGCAGAGCATCTTTTCCAGACGCTCGGCGGCGTTGATTGCCTGATCCAGCCGTGGATCCTTGAATAGCCCGTGAACTCGCCCCTGGAGCATCTGGCTGTACCAGTTGCCAAAGAAAATCCCCATCCGCCCCTTGGCCGGGAGCATCCGCCAGTAACGCCAGGCCGGTGGCCGCGCCAGTTCTTCATCGGTCTGCTGATCGAAGGTGCGCACCTCGATCAGGCGCGGATCCATCCACTCATTGAGCAACTTAACGGTCTCGCCCTTGCCCGCGCCTTCGATGCCGTTGATCAGGACGATCACCGGAAAACGCTTCTGCTGCTGCAACTCGAACTGCGCCTCGAGCAGCGCTTCACGCAGTGCGGGCACTGCGGCGTCGTAAGTCTCTTTGTCGATGGCATGGCCGATTTCGGCGGATTCAAACATGGGAACGGCTCCTTCCAGGATTCAGCAAGACTAGCGGATTGGGCATGGCGATGGAGGAGAAATTCCCCCACAAAATTAAGTTAAATGAATGAAAACCTGTGGCGAGGGAGCTTGCTCCCGTCCGGCTGCGCAGCAGTCGCAAGACCTGCAACCTCGGTCCTCCAGACAATTAGCGGTCGCGGGTTTTGGGGCTGCTTCGCAACCCAGCGGGAGCAAGCTCCCTCGCCACAAAGAAACCCGCCTTTCGTCTCAAATCATAGATTGTCTTCGAGGCTGCACAGCCAGGCCTTGCCATGGATCAAGCACCCCGCGCCCGATCGGCTAGAATGGCCGCCTTGTCGTTGCCGAGCCTGCCATGAAACCTGTATTGCCCCACGCCCAACTCGACTGGGATGACCTCGGACGTCCGCGCTCGCGGGTGTTCGATGACGTGTATTTTTCCGACCAGTCGGGGCTGGATGAAACCCGTTACGTGTTCCTCGAACAGAACCGTCTGGCCGAGCGTTTTGCTGCGTTGCCGGCGCACGGGCGGCTGGTGATCGGCGAAACCGGCTTCGGCACCGGGCTGAATTTCCTTTGCGCCTGGCAGTTGTTCGAACAGCACGCGGTGGCCGGTGCGCGGCTGCATTTCGTCAGCGTCGAAAAATACCCGTTGAGCCCGGCCGATCTGCAACGGGCGCTGGCCTTGTGGCCGGAGCTCAAGCCACTGGCCGATCAACTGCTGACGCATTACGTGGCGATCCATCAGGGCTTTCAGCGGATCATTCTCGGCAATGGCCGCGTGACGCTGACGCTGCTGATCGGCGATGCGCTGGAGCAACTGCCGCAACTCGATGCGCGGATTGATGCATGGTTTCTCGACGGTTTCGCCCCGGCGAAAAACCCCGACATGTGGACCGCTGAACTGTTCGTCGAACTGGCGCGACTGGCGGCGCCGGGCTCGACCATCAGCACCTTCACCAGCACCGGTTGGGTGCGGCGTCTGCTCAACGCGGCCGGGTTCAAGATGAAACGCACCCCGGGCATCGGCCACAAGTGGGAGATCCTGCGCGGCGAGTTTCTCGGCTGGCCGCAGGATGTCGCGCCACCGCTGCCGGACAAACCGTGGTTCGCCCGCCCTGCCCCGCTGACCGGCGAGCGTCGGGCGCTGGTGATCGGCGCCGGGCTGGCCGGTTGCGCCACTGCAGCCAGTCTCGCCGCGCGCGGTTGGCAAGTCAGTCTGCTGGAGCGTCACGAGGCGGTGGCGCAGGAAGCGTCGGGCAATCCACAGGGCGTGCTGTACCTGAAGTTGTCGGCCCACGGCACTGCGTTGTCGCAACTGATCGTCAGCGGCTTCGGCTACACCCGTCGTCTGCTGGAAACCCTGCAACGCGGCACCGACTGGGACGATTGCGGCGTGCTGCAACTGGCGTTCAATGCCAAGGAGGCCGAGCGTCAGGCGCAACTGGCCGCGGCGTTTCCGGAAGATCTGGTGCACTGGCTCGATCAGCCGCAAGCCGTAACTCAGGCCGGGATTGCGGTGGCTCATGGCGGGCTGTTCTACCCCGAAGGGGGCTGGGTGCATCCGCCTGCGCTGTGTCAGGCGCAAGCCGAGCAAGCGAACATCGAACTGCTCAAGCATCACCACGCGCTGGAGCTGCGCAAGGTCGACGGGCAATGGCAAGCCCTCGACGGTGACCGCGTGCTCGCCAGCGCACCGGTGGTGGTGTTGGCCGGCGCGGCGGAGATCAAACGCTTCGCGCAAAGTGCCGAGCTGCCGCTCAAACGCATTCGCGGACAGATCACCCGCCTGCCACAAACCGCCGAGAGCCAAGCGCTGCGCAGCGTGGTCTGCGCCGAAGGATATGTCGCCCCGGCGCGCCTGGGCGAACACACTCTCGGCGCCAGCTTCGACTTCAACAGCGACGACCTGACCCCGACCACCGCCGAACACCTGGGCAATCTGGCCATGCTCGAAGAGATCTCCAGCGATCTGGTGACGCGCCTACACATCAATCAACTGCCCACGGAAACTCTGGAGGGACGCGCCGCATTCCGCTGCACCAGTCCCGATTATCTGCCGATCGTCGGCCCGCTGGCCGACCGCGAAGCCTTCGCTCAGGCCTACGCCGTGTTGAGCAAGGATGCGCGACAAGTGCCGGACATCGCCTGCCCATGGCTCGACGGCCTGTACGTCAACAGTGGCCACGGCTCGCGCGGGTTGATCACCGCGCCGCTGTCTGGCGAACTGCTTGCGGCGTGGCTGGACAACGAGCCGCTGCCGCTACCCCGAAGCGTTGCCGAGGCCTGCCATCCCAATCGTTTCGCCTTGCGTACGTTGATTCGCGGCAAATGAGAATTCGCGATTGGCCGCTGGTCAGTCGCCCCCTCTTATAACTCATCGTTCTAAAACTCCCACATCTGCAGCGGGTCAGTTTCTGAGTACCGGCCATTTTGGCCAGACTTGAATGACCCCTCCCCAACGGAAAAACCGGTAAGGACTTTATGTGCGGATTAGCTGGCGAGTTACGTTTTGATCATCAACCTGCAGACCTTGCAGCGGTAGAGCGAATCACCCATCACCTGGCCCCTCGCGGCCCCGACGCGTGGGGCTTCCATGCCCAAGGGCCGATTGCCCTGGGCCATCGTCGCCTGAAAATCATGGACCTGTCGGACGGCTCGGCGCAGCCGATGATCGACAGCCAATTGGGCTTGTCTCTGGCCTTCAACGGCGCGATCTACAACTTTCCGGAACTGCGCGCCGAGCTCGAAGCGCTCGGCTACGCCTTCTATTCCGGTGGCGACACCGAAGTGCTGCTCAAGGGCTACCACGCCTGGGGTGAAGCGCTGCTGCCAAAACTCAATGGCATGTTCGCGTTCGCCATCTGGGAGCGCGATGCCCAGCGTCTGTTCATCGCCCGTGACCGTCTCGGCGTCAAGCCGCTGTACCTGTCGCGTACCGGTCAGCGTTTGCGCTTTGCCTCGGCCCTGCCGGCGCTGCTCAAGGGCGGCGACATCAACCCGATCCTCGATCCGGTGGCGCTCAATCATTATCTGAATTTCCACGCGGTGGTGCCCGCTCCACGCACCTTGCTCGCCGGCATCGAAAAGCTGCCGCCAGCGACCTGGATGCGCGTCGAAGCCGATGGCCGCACCGAGCAGAAAACCTGGTGGACCCTGCCCTACGGCCCACACGACGACGAAAAAAACCTGACCCTCGAAGACTGGCGCGACCGCGTGCTCGACAGCACCCGTGAAGCGGTGGCAATCCGTCAGCGTGCGGCCGTGGATGTCGGCGTGCTGCTCTCCGGCGGTGTCGATTCGAGCATGCTCGTCGGCCTGTTGCGTGAAGTCGGCGTTGAGAACCTGTCGACCTTTTCCATCGGTTTCCAGGATGCCGGCGGCGAGCGCGGTGATGAATTTCAGTATTCCGATCTGATCGCCAAACACTACGGCACGCAACACCATCAATTGCGCATCGACGAAAAAGAGATCATCGAGCAACTGCCCGCCGCGTTCCGCGCGATGAGCGAGCCGATGGTCAGCCACGACTGCATCGCCTTCTACCTGCTGTCCCGCGAAGTGGCCAAGCACTGCAAAGTGGTGCAAAGCGGCCAGGGCGCGGACGAGTTGTTCGCCGGGTATCACTGGTATCCGCAAGTTGATGGCGCAGCGGATCCATACGCGGCCTATCGCGCAGCGTTTTTCGACCGCAGCTACGACGACTACGCGGCCACCGTGCAACCGAAATGGCTGACCGCGAATGACGCCGCTGGCGACTTCGTCAAGGAACATTTCGCCCAACCCGGCGCCGAGGCTGCGGTCGATAAAGCGCTGCGTCTGGACAGCACGGTGATGCTGGTGGATGACCCGGTCAAGCGTGTCGACAACATGACCATGGCCTGGGGCCTGGAGGCGCGCACGCCGTTCCTCGACTATCGACTGGTTGAACTGTCGGCGCGAATTCCCGGCCAGTTCAAGCTGCCCGATGGCGGCAAACAGGTGTTGAAAGAAGCGGCGCGGCTGGTGATCCCGAGTGAAGTGATTGACCGCAAGAAAGGCTATTTCCCGGTGCCGGGCCTCAAGCACTTGCAAGGCGACACCCTGAACTGGGTGCGTGAACTGCTGCTGGATCCGAGTCAGGATCGCGGCCTGTTCAACCCGGCCATGCTCGACAAACTGCTGACTGATCCGCAAGGCCAACTGACGCCATTGCGCGGCTCGAAACTGTGGCAACTGGCGGCCCTGAACCTGTGGCTCAGTGAACAAGGAATCTGATTGATGAAACCTCACGCCACGGCGATCAACCAACGCCTGTTACGCGGTCAGACACCGTCGTATGAACGCTTGCAGGCGCGTCTGGCCGAAGACGGCAGCGAACTCGGTGCCGACCCCATTGCCGTGCATTGCGGCTGGGGCCGGTTGCTGATCGGCCACACCTTTCCTGACCCGGCGACGCTGGCGCAGGAACTGCTCAACGAGCAGCCCGGCGAGCGCGATATCGCCCTGTACGTCGCCGCACCGCAGCAGATTCTCGGACTGGAACCGACGCAACTGTTTCTCGATCCGTCCGATACTTTGCGCCTGTGGTTCAGCGATTACCGCCAGGCCACGCGGGTGTTTCGCGGCTTCCGCATTCGCCGTGCGCAAAGCGAAGCGGACTGGCAGGCGATCAACCTGCTGTATCAAGCACGCGGCATGTTGCCGATCGATGCCACGCGCCTGACCCCGCATCATCAGGGCGGCCCGGTGTATTGGCTCGCCGAAGATGAAGACAGCGGCGCGGTGATCGGCAGCGTCATGGGCCTCAATCACCAGAAAGCCTTCAACGATCCGGAACATGGCAGCAGCCTGTGGTGCCTGGCGGTGGATCCGCAGTGCTCGCGGCCTGGTGTCGGTGAAGTGCTGGTGCGGCACTTGGTCGAGCACTTCATGAGTCGCGGCTTGAGTTATCTGGATTTGTCGGTGCTGCATGACAACCGTCAGGCCAAGAATCTTTACGCCAAGCTCGGTTTTCGCAATCTCTCGACCTTCGCCATCAAGCGCAAGAACGGCATCAATCAGACGTTGTTCCTCGGGCCCGGGCCGGAAGCCAACTTCAACCCGTATGCGCGGATCATTGTCGAGGAAGCGCATCGCCGTGGCATCGATGTGCAAGTGGACGATGCCGAAGCCGGGCTGTTCACCCTCAGCCACGGCGGCCGTCGGGTGCGTTGCCGCGAATCGCTGAGCGACCTGACCAGCGCGATCAGCATGAGTCTGTGTCAGGACAAAAGCCTGACCCACAAAGTGTTGAAAGGCGCCGGCCTGAAGCTGCCCTCGCAGCAACTGGCGGGTAATGCCGACGACAATCTGGCGTTTCTCGATGAACACCAGCGCGTGGTGGTCAAGCCACTAGACGGTGAACAGGGCCAAGGGGTGGCGGTGGATCTGCAGAGCATCGAAGAGGTGCAGCAGGCCATCGAAGCCGCCAAGCGTTTCGACAGCCGCGTGCTGCTGGAAAGCTTCCACGAAGGCCTCGACCTGCGGATTCTGGTGATCGGTTTTGAGGTGGTGGCGGCAGCGATTCGTCGTCCCGCCGAAGTAGTCGGCGACGGGCACCATTCGGTCGGTGCGTTGATCGAAGCTCAAAGTCGCCGGCGGCAAGCGGCCACCAGCGGCGAGAGCAAGATCCCGCTGGATCACGAAACCCAGCGCACCTTGCACGCCGCCGGTTATGACTACAGCAGCATTCTGCCGGCCGGCGAGCATCTGTTCGTGCGCCGCACGGCCAATCTGCACACCGGTGGCACGCTGGAGGATGTCACGGCGATTCTGCACCCGACGCTGGTTGATGCAGCGGTGCGCGCGGCGCGGGCGCTGGACATTCCGATGGTTGGCCTCGACCTGATGGTGCCGGCGGCGGATCAGCCGGAGTACGTGTTTATCGAAGCCAACGAACGCGCCGGACTGGCCAATCACGAGCCGCAGCCGACGGCAGAGCGGTTTGTCGATTTGTTGTTTCCGCACAGTCAGCCGGCTGTTTCTTGATCATGTAGAGCCTGAACCGGCCCCATCGCTGGCAAGCCAGCTCCCACAGGTTTACCGGTGTACCCAATCACTGTGGGAGCTGGCTTGCAAGCGATGAGGCCCTGACAGGCAACACAAATTCCCTCATCGAAACCATCGATGCGCCTTTACTCATCAGGAGTTTCCATGACCACACACATCCCCGAACCGGATCTGAACTACCTGCAGAAAGTCCTGCTGGAAATGCTCGCCATTCCCAGCCCTACCGGGTTCACCGACACCATCGTGCGTTACGTCGCCGAGCGTCTGGAAGAACTTGGCATCCCTTTCGAAATGACCCGTCGCGGCACCATTCGCGCCACGCTCAAGGGCAAGAAAAACAGCCCCGACCGCGCCGTCTCCGCGCACCTCGACACCATCGGCGCCGCCGTGCGTGCGGTGAAAGACAACGGCCGCCTGACCCTGGCCCCGGTCGGTTGCTGGTCGAGCCGGTTTGCCGAGGGCAGCCGGGTCAGCCTGTTCACCGACAACGGCGTGATTCGCGGCAGCGTGTTGCCGCTGATGGCCTCCGGGCACGCGTTTAACACTGCCGTTGACGAGATGCCGATCAGCTGGGATCACGTCGAATTGCGTCTGGATGCCTACTGCGCGACCAAGGCCGATTGCGACTCGCTGGGCATCAGCGTCGGCGACGTGGTGGCGTTCGACCCGCTGCCGGAATTCACCGAGAGCGGCCACATCAGCGCCCGACACCTCGATGACAAGGCTGGCGTCGCCGCGTTGCTGGCCTCGCTCAAAGCCATCGTCGACAGCGGTCAGGAGTTGATGATCGACTGTCACCCGCTGTTCACCATCACCGAAGAAACCGGCAGCGGTGCGGCGGCGGCATTGCCGTGGGATGTCAGCGAATTCGTCGGCATCGACATCGCGCCGGTCGCGCCCGGCCAGCATTCCAGCGAACACGCGGTGAGCGTGGCGATGCAGGATTCCGGCGGGCCTTACGACTACCACCTGTCGCGGCATTTGCTGCGTCTGGCCGGTGAAAACGATCTGCCGGTGCGCCGTGACCTGTTTCGCTATTACTTCAGCGATGCGCATTCGGCAGTCACTGCCGGGCACGACATCCGTACTGCCCTGCTGGCCTTCGGCTGCGATGCGACGCATGGTTATGAACGTACGCACATCGACAGTCTGGCGGCGCTCAGTCGCTTGCTCGGGGCGTATATTCTGAGTCCGCCGGTGTTCGCCAGCGATGCGGCGCCGGCCAATGCTTCGCTGGATCGCTTCAGTCATCAGATCGAGCATGACACGCAGATGGAGAGCGATACGCGGGTGCCGTCGGTGGACAGTCTGGTGGGGCAGCGTTCCGACAGTTAATCCGGGGTTCTGTGGTGGCTGGCCTGGCCCCATCGCTGGCAAGCCAGCTCCCACAGTTTTCGGGGTGGATCACTTGTCTGTGTACACCATCAAACCCTGTGGGAGCTGGCTTGCCAGCGATAGGGCCGATACTGCCCACACAAAACTGGCAGCCAGCCACCAATCGCCGTAGCATCCCGTCATTGATTTAGCCGAGGTGCCCATGCTGATTCCCTACGACGCTCTTGAAGTCGACACCCTCACCCGTCTGATCGAGGATTTCGTCACCCGCGACGGTACCGACAACGGTGATGACACCCCACTGGAAACCCGCGTGCTGCGCGTACGCCAGGCGCTGACCAAAGGTCAGGCACTGATCGTGTTCGACCCGGAAAGCGAACAATGCCAACTGATGCTCAAGCACGACGTGCCCAAGCACCTGTTCGAGTGAAACCTCAGCGAACCTTTTCCCTGATCTGTTTGCGCTGGATCCGCTCGTAGACTTCAGAGCGGTGCACATTGACCTTCTGTGGCGCCTCGACACCAAAGCGCACACTGGAACCGTTGACTGACAACACCCGTACGGAAATGTCGTCACCGATGGAAATCAACTCGCCCACAACACGGCTGAGTACAAGCATGGAGTTCGTCCTTCAGGGTTAGCCAGCCCTGAAGATGCGCGGTGGGCACGCGCTCTACAATGGGTCGCGCGCAATTCAGTCTTGCCCTACATCCTGAGTCGCTACGCCCTTCAGACATTTCCTGCAAATGGCTAAACAGTCTCGCCTCAAGCGGCAGTAAATCGCGGTCCGAACAGGATCACGCTGGCGCCGATCACGCACAGCGCCACGCCGATCCAGTCCGAACCCAGCGGGCGCACCCGCTCGACCACCGCCAGCCAGCCGATCGACGCGACGATGTAGATCCCGCCATACGCGGCATAGGCGCGCCCGGCGTAAGCCGCTTCCACGCGAGTCAGCAACAGGGCGAACAGGGTCAGGCTGAGCAGCGCCGGGATCACCCACAAGGCACTCTTGCCCTGACGCAGCCACATGAAAAAGGCGAAACAACCGGCGATTTCAAACAGCGCCGCAAGGAAGAACCACAGATAATTGAGCATTGATGTGTCTCGACAGGGTGACCATTGCGGCCACCCTAACGACGCGACACCCTTCGGGCAAGTTCAGCCGTTGGTTTGTCTGGCCTTGGCGCGCATTTTATCGGCCATGGTGGTCATTTCGTTGTAGATCAGTTGCGGGTTCTTCTGTTTGATCGCCCATGCCATGCGCCCCTGCTCGTGCGGCAGGATCATGAACTCGCCGGCGGCCACTTGCTGGTAGATATAGTCAGCAATGTCGGCAGCCGTGATCGGCGAACTTTCCAGCAACTTGCCGACCTGGGCTTTCATGGCCGGCGTCGGGCCACGGAACGAGTCGAGCAAGTTGGTCTGGAAGAACGACGGGCAGACCACATGTACGCTGACTTCCTGCTGCGCCAGTTCGATCAGCAAACTTTCCGACAACGCCACTACACCGGCCTTGGCCACGTTGTAGTTGCTCATGGCCGGGCCTTGCATCAACGCCGCCATCGAGGCGATGTTGATGATCTTGCCTTTGCTCTGTTCGAGCAGCGGCAGAAACGCTTTGCAGCCCTTGACCACGCCCATCAGGTTGATCGCGATCTGCCAGTCCCAATCCTCCAGCGACAGTTCGCTGAAGAATCCGCCGGACGCCACACCGGCGTTGTTGACGATGACATCGATGCCGCCGAGCTTCACTTCGCAAGCCTGAGCAAACGCGGTGAGCTGGCTGTAATCACGCACGTCGCAACGTTGGGTGAAACCGTCGCCACCAGCCTCGCGCACCAGTTTCAGGGTTTCCTGCAGGCCGGCTTCGCTGACGTCGGACAAGGCCAGCTGCCAGCCTTCACGCGCCCAGCGCAGCGCGATTTCGCGACCTAGACCTGAGCCCGCACCGGTGATCATCATGCGATTTTGCATAGCAGACAGCCTTGTTGTTCTGTAGGAGTTGCGCGAAGTGTAGCGAAGGTTGTGCGTGCGCCCACTCTCCATCAAGTTGCTGAATGGAGGATCAAAAGATCGCAGCCTTCGGCAGATCCTACACCGATTCCTGTAGGAGCTGCCGAAGGCTGCGATCTTTTGATCTTGCGCTTAAAGGAAATAAGCCTGCGGACCAAATACATTAAAAAAACATTGAATTTTCTTTCACGCGCACCGGTCGGAATTTGTAAGCCGTCTGGAATTAGTTAGCCTCCAGTCGCCCTTGAACACCAAGACTTCTCGAACACTATCAACAAGGAAATCGACATGGGCACAATTCTTATCATCATCCTGATCCTGTTGCTGATCGGTGGTCTGCCGGTCTTCCCGCACTCCAGAAGTTGGGGTTACGGTCCTTCGGGCATTATCGGCGTGGTGTTGGTGGTGCTGTTGGTCTTGCTGTTACTTGGCAGGATATAAAACCCCAAGACAAAAAAAGAGGCCTTCAGGGGCCTCTTTTTTTATGCAGCGGTTTTATCAGTCTGGCTTGCCGTTGATCACACCGGCGGTGTTGTCCATCAGACTCTTGGTCGCCGTTTGCAGGAACGCTTCAAGCTTGAGCTTCAGTTCGGCGGTACGCGGTGCGTCCGGAATGATCTCGGCAGAAGGGTTCGCGCCCAGTTGGTACTGGTAGATCTTCGGCGCCATTTCCTTCTCTTTCGGCAGCACCAGGATCTGGTCGGCGGTGACGATGGCGGTGGTCTGCTCGCTGCCCGACGGCTTGATCACACCGAAACCGGTATCGCCTTCCGGCAGGTTCAGCAGGTCGCGGCCCCAGCACTGGTGACGCACTTCGCCGCCCAGACGGCCCATGATGGTCGGCACGATGTCGATCTGCGTACCCACGGTGTGGTCACGGGTACCGAACTTCTCCTGAATGCCCGGGGCGATCATCAGCATCGGCACGTTGAAGCGGCCCAGGTCCATTTCAGTGATCTGGCGCTCGTTGCCGAAACCGTGGTCACCGACGATCACGAACAGGGTTTCCTTGAAGTACGGCTCTTTGCGCGCCTTCTCGAAGAACTGACCCAGTGCCCAGTCGGCGTAACGCATGGCGGTCAGGTGTTCGTTGAGGCTGCCGCGATCAGTCACGCGCTCCACCGGCAAAGGTGTCGGCAACGCATACGGCGTGTGGTTGGACAGGGTCTGCAGCAGCGCATAGAACGGCTTGCCGTTTTCCCGCGCCTTCAATTCCACCAGACCACGGTCGAACATGTCCTGGTCGGACACGCCCCAGGTCGGATCGGAGAACACCGGGTTGACGAAGTCATTACGACCCACGAAGTTGGTCATGCCTTGGTTGCTGAAGAAGCCCGACTGGTTATCCCAGGCAAAGTCGCCGTTGTAGACATACACGTCGTCATACTTGCGCGCACTGAGCAGTTGCGGCAGGCCGGAGAGCTTGTGGCTGCCTTCCGGAGTCTGCATCAGGTATTCGAAGCCCGGCAGGTTCGGGAAGCACGCCATGGTCGCAAACATGCCCTGATGGGTGTGCGTACCGTTGGAGAAGAAGCGGTCGAACAGCAGGCCTTCCTTCGACAGTTTGTCGAGGTACGGCGTGATGTTGCCCGGTGCGCCCAAAGCGCCGACCGAGTGCCCGGCCATGCTTTCCATCAGGATCACGACTACGTTCTTGATCGGCAGGGTCTTGTCGGCCGGTGGCGTGTAGTCACGACGCACGGCGGCGATGTCGGCGTCGACCAGTTTGTCGTCCGGCATCACCAGCATCTCGCGCACCACTTTCTGCGCCTGTTCCTGCGGCAGGGTGGCTTTCCAGATGTTGTTGCGATCCTCGCCCATGCGGTCTTTGGCAGCGGCGATCAGCGACAGCGTACCGTTGAGGCCGAGCTGGTTGGCGAAGTTCGATTCGGTGGTGTACACGTCACCCCAGCGCAGCGGCGGGCCCTGGC
Organism: Pseudomonas sp. NPDC088414; assembly: GCF_044753325.1. Taxonomy (NCBI): domain Bacteria; kingdom Pseudomonadati; phylum Pseudomonadota; class Gammaproteobacteria; order Pseudomonadales; family Pseudomonadaceae; genus Pseudomonas; species Pseudomonas sp. NPDC088414. Next base: position 46,237 of record NZ_JBIVMY010000037.1, read on the forward strand.
GCAGGGTGCCACGAGCGGCCACGACGCAGATCATTAGGCAGACCACGAACACCGCCAGGCGGGTGTACCACGGCGCCACCTGACGGGTGCCGACGTTGCCGCCGCTGAACGGGCCACGTGGCCGGGTCGCGCGGTCGGCGCCCTTGAACGCCAGGGTCAGGATCACGGTGCCGATGACCCACGCCAGCAGGTAGCGCACCACCGGGAAACCGTACCAGAGCATGCTCATCACGGTTTTCGGGTCTTCTTTTACGTACTGGAACACCAGGCCATTGAGGCGCTGGTGGAACTCACGGTAGAAGTCCATTTCCATCAGACCGAGGAACAGCGCGATGCTGGACGCCACGGTCAGCCACAGACGGAAGAAGCCCCGCGCAGCCATCGCCCGCGCACTGAACAGTGCCAGCAGCAGCGGAACGCAGACGTAGCCCACCAGGCGCAGGTCGAAACGCAGGCCGTTGGCGAAGGCTTCGAGGAAGGTCGAAGCCGGGGTATCGAGGATCATCTCGCGGTTGTAGACCAGCAGCGCGAGGCGCAGCACGGAAAACATCACCATCATGACCAGGGCACACAACAGTGTGTAGGCCAGATGCGATTTGACGGTCGGTTGCAGCAGGCGAGTGGAAGATCGCTGCTGATTCAGGGCGTCCGGGTTTGCCATGTCGTTTTAGGACCCATTGGAAGTTGAAGTTGCAAAATACAGCGGCGCCATGCCCTCTATTGGCCATTCCAGGCCCCGGGGCGTGCGCGGTGCGCAAATGTTGCACGATCAACGGCAGCATTGCCATTGATTACTGCCGCCCTGCCCGACTCTTTCATGCAAGCATTCGGATACGGACAAGCGGGGCTGCGCGGGCGAATTGTCTGGAACACTTTGTGAAAATTTCGTCCAACGCATATCTGGAAACACAATATAACGACAAAACAAAAACGCCCCGAATCGGTCGGGGCGTTTTGCTGTGAGCGCGAAGATTACTTCTCAGCGCGTTCTTTCAGGGCTTTAAGGGTGTTGAAGGGAGCATCGACCACGAACTTGTTGGCAATCATGCTTGGCACGCTGCCGCCTGGTTCAGTGTGCACCTGATAGGTCACTTCAACCTGATCACCTTTGGGCACGAACTTCCAGAAGCCTTTGACCTGAGCGACACGGACAAAGCCTTTCTCTTCGGGAATGTACTTCGGCACGCCTTCGAGGTTGCGGGTCAGGCTGCCATCGGCACCTTCAACGGTGGTGACGTGCAGCACCGAATCGCGTGGGGTGACTGGCCACGGCGTATTGAACTGGGTGTAGGTCCAGCTCTGATCGCCTTCGTGTTTGAGCAGTTTCTGGGTTTTGCACTCGTGAATCCAGGCGCAGGCTCCGGACACGTCTTCCTGCAAGGCACGCAGTTTGGCAACGGTGGTCTTCATCAAGGCAACACCCTGATAGGACTTGTAATCGGAACCCGGCACTTCGGCCAGCGAGACCTTGATCCCGTCCTGCTCCTTGGCGACTTTCCAGTCCTCAGCCTGAGCAACCGAAGTAACCAGCACAGCCGTCAAACCACACAACACAGCGATACGATGCAGCGAACCCATAGTCTTATTCCTTATTGTTGAAGTTCCGTTCGTTTGACACATCACGCCGCCGTCATCTGCTCCCACCAGCCGATCAGTTTGATCGCCTCTTCCGAGCTGCTGCCACAGACTTCGACATCGGCGGCAAATCCTGAACAGACCGCCGGGCGCTCCGGCTGGCCGAAAATGTTGCACAGGTTTTCGACCGACAGCTGCACGCAACGTTCGCCGGCAGGTTTGCCGTCGGGCATGCCCGGAATGGCAGAACTGATGGACGGGGCAATACAGCAAGCGCCACAGCCTTCACGGCATTTCATGACGAGCAAGTCCTCGCGACGGGCAATGTGTTAAAGAGACACGGACAGAGTAACCGCTAAAACGGTTGTTTCAAATTCCCTGAACCGGGGTTTTTACCGATAACTGAATGTGACTGACCAGTCTCCGACAAAGCGTCTGGTTCGCGGGTCACGGATCGATTGAATTTATTGCTTGAACTCGAAATCCAGCGCAGCGCCTTCGACTTCGCGGCGCTCTTCGTTGCGCAGCTGCAACTGCATTTCGTTGCTAAGCAGGCGGCCATTGAGCTGGAAGCCGCTGTTCTTCTCGCCAAACATCTGCGGCAGGATCGCCTCGTGCTTGGGCAGCGACACGGTGCCGGCGGGTTTGAGTTGCTGAACCATGTCCTTGGGCAGGCTCAGATCGAGCTTGGCCGGCGGCAGTTTGGTTTTCACCACTTCACTGGCCGGTTTCGACTTGGAGGCAATCGGGGGCCGCTTCTTCAGCGGGGCGACTTTCTTTTGCGGGGCTTTTTTAACCTGAGCTTTCTTGTCCGCAACGGCTTTGCTGCTGGCGGTTTTACTCGCCGGAGCTGACACCGCAGGCTTTTCCTGAACGGCGGCTGCCATGACACCGGGCGCATCGCCCATCGTCAACACACCAAGCAAAATCCAGGCAGCAGGCAAAATCGCTTTCATGAGCCCCACAACACTAACGGCAGAGGGCCATATGCTCGCTTGTTGAGCGTCACAAGACAAGCACGACGCGCCGCTCGTTCAGAAACCGCCAGCGGTTTCCTGACACAGTTGGGTCGCCAGCAAACCGAGGGTCATCAGCGCCCTTTCCGCCTCGCGATTCCACGGCGTACCGCAGTTCAGGCGAATGCAGTGATTGAACTGCTCGGTATTACTGAAGATCAGCCCCGGCGCAATGCTGATGCCCTGCTGCAATGCGCGGACGTGCAATTCCTGGGTATTGACCCTGCCCGGCAGACTCACCCAGAGGATGAAACCGCCCGTAGGCCGGGTCATTTGCGTGCCTTCGGGGAAGTACTGCTGCACCGCCAGCTGGAACGCACTGAGGTTTTTTCGGTATTCCTGGCGGATGTACCGTAAATGCCGGTCATAACCGCCATTTTCCAGATAAGCGGCAATCGCCATCTGCGTGACGCTACACGCCGAATGCGTGGTGAAGGTCTGCAGGCGCTGGATTTCCTGCTGATACTTGCCGGCAATCATCCAGCCGACACGCACGCCCGGCGACAACGTCTTGGAAAAGCTCGAGCAGTAGATCACCCGATCCAGTCGATCGTAGGCCTTGAGGGCTTTGGTGCGGCCCTGTTCGAACATCAACTCGCCATAGATGTCGTCTTCGACGATCTGGATATCAAAATCCGAGACCAGGCGCAGCAGTTGCTTCTGCCGCTCTTCGGGCATGGTGCCGCCCAGTGGATTGCTTAGTCGGGTGGTCAGCACCAGCGCCTTGATCGACCATTGGTTGGCCGCCAGTTGCAGGGCTTCGAGGCTCATGCCGGTGGCCGGATCGCTGGGGATTTCGATCACTTTCAGGCCCAGCAGATCGGCCAGTTGCAGCAAGCCGTAATAGGTTGGCGATTCGGCCGCGATCAGATCACCCGGACGGGTCAGCACGCGCAATGACATCTGCAAGGCATCGACACACCCGTGGGTAATCACCACTTCCGATGGATCGACCACCACACCAGCATCGCGCATGCGGATCGCCACTTGCCGGCGCAGCGGTTCGAAACCGGGGCTGAACATGTAGCTGAATGCCCGAGGACTATGGAAACGAGTGACCTTGGCCAGTTGCTGATGCAATGCGCGCACCGGCAAATAGTCAACGCTAGGTACAGCGGCGCCCAACGGGAAAACCCCCTCGCGCCGGGATTCGACCAACACTTGCTGAATGATACTGGCGCGGGTGACCAGGCCTGGGCGTTCGACCCGGGCGATGTCCGGGGTCGGGGCTGTCAGCGCCGGGGTCTGGTGCACGTAGTAACCGGACTGCGGCCGCGCCCGGATCAAACCCTGATCTTCGAGATTGGCGTAGGCCTGCAGCACCGTTGCATGGCTGACATTGAGCTGCGAACTCATCTTGCGCACCGACGGCACGCGTTCCCCGGGCTGATAGACACCGCGCCGGATGTCTTCCGCCAGTTGTTGAGCAATACGTTGATAGAGCAAGAGGTTGGTCATGACGCAGCACTCGATTTCACGGGCATTTTATTCTTGTGTGAAACAATACCGGAACAGTTTAGAAGTGTACTGGGACAGTTGCCACCATAGTCGACCATACAGTGCAGTGTCAGCTACAACTCTACGGATTTGCGTGCCAATCGACAGACGTAAAAAAGCCCGGCTCTGCATGACAGGCCGGGCTTTCCAGAGACGCAGCCCTCAGCGGGCGGCGCCGAGCTGGCCTTTTTCGTCGGAGAACACAATTTCCACCCGACGATTCTGTGCCCGCCCGCGCTCGGAAGCATTGGCGTCCACCGGGTACTCGTCGCCGTAACCTTCGACGTGAATCCGCTTGTCCTCAATCCCGAGGTCCATCAGCACATCGGCCACGGCCTGGGCGCGATCACGCGACAGCTTGAGGTTGTCCTGTTTACCGCCGGTGCTGTCGGTGTAGCCCTCGATGCGCACCACGCGTTTCGGGTTGAGCTGCAGGAACTGCACGATCTTCAACACCACGCGATTGGCCGAGTTCTTCAGCTCCGCTTCGCCGGTGTCGAACAGCACGTCACCCAAGGTCATGACCAGGCCGCGATCGGTTTGCGTGGTGGCCAGCGCAACGATCTGTTCTTCGAGCCACTTGCCCTGCTGCTGCACGCTCAGCAGTTTGGACTCGCGCAGGGCCAGTTGCAGGCGCTGGCGCTCCAGCTCCAGCTTCGCCGCGCGCTCTTCGTTGAGCACCAGATTGGTGTGTTCGCGGGCGATTTCGCTGTAACGCTGACTCAGGTAGGCGTAATGCGCGACGTCCCAACCGCTGCCCCAATAGGTCGACAGGCGATCGGCACGGGCCAGCGATTCACCGGCGCGGATCACGTCCTTGGGCGCGATACGCAGCACGTTGGAATCTTCCTTGACCTTCTGGAAGTCGCTGCTGGCCTGTTGCAAGGCGGCTTCGCTGTGTTGACCGGCGCAACCGTAGAGGCTTGCGCAACCGGCCAGAATCAACCCGCCGAGGGCTTTGGACTTGAGGCTCATTGGGCATCTCCCAGTTGCTTGCGCAGACGGATGATGCGGGTGTTGAGCACGTTCAGTTGCTCTTCGCTCTTTTGCGTCAGCACCTTGGCTTCGGCCAGACGTGCATCCAGCTCGGCCTGTTCGGAACGCATGCGCGCGTTCTTGTAAGACTCGTCGGTCATGTTGCCCTTGGCCCGGTTGAACTTGTCTTCGGCCAGTTTCATTTCCGGCATTTCATCGGCGGTCGCACCGACAGCCTTGGCCTGGGTGATGGCCTGCTCGGTCAGGCGCATTTGCTCAATGGGCGCAGGATCGTTGGCGCAGCCGGCCAGGGCCAGAACGGCCATGGCCGCGAAAAGAGGTCGAATACTCACTAAGAATCCCTACTGTTTTGGGGCACTGACAGGTGGCTGCGGCTGTTGCTGCTGAACCTTCCAGCGCTCGATGTTGCGTTGCAGCGCGGCTTCGGTCAGTCCGGACGCGGGCAATTCTGTCATCTTTTTAGCGAGCTGTCCGCGCAACCACGGATCGTTGCAGGCCGAGTTGTGCGAAACCGCGAGGAACAGACCCGGGCGGTCGATCGGTTGCTCGAAGGCCAGCAGGTCATTGGCCATGCCCAATGCCTGCGCAGCCGCCATGCCCGAGTAGCGACCGGCGAGTACATATTCCACCTCACCCAGCAGCAATTTCTGAAAGGCCTGGGTGATGTTTGCCGTCCGCGTCAGGGTCAGATTCTGCTCGGCGAAAGTGCCGAATGCCTGGGTCATTCGAGACTTTTCCGACATCCCGCCGGTGTGCCCGTGCAGGTCTTTGGCTTCGCTGTAGACCAGCGCCGAGCCTTTGCGCGTCCACACCAGATAGTCGTTTTCCAGCAACGGCGGATAAATGTAGTCGAGGTTTTCCAGTTCATTGAACATCAGCGGCGTGTCAGCCAGCATGTCCATGCGCCCGCTGCGCACTTCATCGAGGGCCTGCGAGCGTTTGCCGGCGTAGAGCAGCTCGACCTTGATCCCCAGATCCTTGGCCACTTGCTGCAACAGGTCGGCACTGGCGCCGATCAACTGCTTGGGATTCTGCGGATCCTGCCACAGGTACGGCGGCGCATCCGGGCTGCCGGTGACGACGAGGCGCTCGCATTTGCCGGCGGCCGCAGCCATGCCCGACAAGAAGATCAATCCCGATAACAGCCAGCGGCGCAGATCCATGGCAAAACACTCCCACTCAAATTCGAGACAAAAAAAAGCCCGACCACAAGGCCGGGCTCTTTATAAGTGAAGCCGCCGGATTAGACCAGCTTCTCCAGCTCAGGTACCGCTTCGAACAGATCCGCCACCAGTCCGTAATCGGCCACCTGGAAGATCGGCGCTTCTTCGTCCTTGTTGATCGCAACGATCACTTTGGAGTCTTTCATGCCGGCCAGGTGCTGGATCGCGCCGGAGATACCGACGGCAATGTACAGCTGTGGCGCAACGATCTTGCCGGTCTGACCGACCTGCATGTCGTTCGGGACGAAACCTGCGTCGACCGCGGCGCGCGAAGCACCGACGGCGGCGCCCAGCTTGTCGGCCAGAGCGTACAGGTGTTTGAAGTTGTCACCGTTCTGCATGCCGCGGCCGCCGGAAACGACGATCTTGGCAGCGGTCAGCTCAGGACGATCGGACTTGGCCAGTTCTTCGCTGACGAAGCTGGAAGTGCCGGCGTCGTGCGCAGCAGCAACCGCTTCAACAGCCGCCGAACCACCTTCAGCGGCAACCGGGTCGAAACCGGTGGCGCGCACGGTGATCACTTTGACCGGGGCGGTCGACTGCACGGTAGCGATGGCGTTACCGGCGTAGATCGGGCGCTTGAAGGTGTCGGCGCTTTCTACCGAGATGATCTCGGAGATCTGGTCAACGTCCAGTGCAGCGGCAACGCGCGGCAGGATATTTTTGCCGTTGGACGTGGCGGCAGCCAGGATGTGGCTGTAGCCCTTGCCCAGCTCTGCAACCAGCGGCGCAACGTTTTCCGGCAGCTGATGCGCGTAAGCGGCATTGTCAGCGTTCAGGACTTTGCTCACGCCAGCGATTTTCGCAGCGGCTTCAGCCACGGCGCCAGCGCCTTGGCCTGCAACCAGAACGTGGATGTCGCCGCCGATTTTGGCAGCAGCAGCCACGGTATTCAGTGTGGCCGGGGCCAGCACTTTGTTGTCGTGTTCAGCGATTACCAAGATAGTCATTTTTAGATTACCTTCGCTTCGTTTTTCAGTTTCTCGACCAGTTCAGCCACCGACTTGACCTTGATACCCGCGCTGCGTGCAGCTGGCGCTTCGACTTTCAGGGTCTTGTTGGTGGAGGCGGTGGAAACGCCCAAAGCGTCCGGAGTCAGCACTTCAAGAGGCTTCTTCTTGGCTTTCATGATGTTTGGCAGGGACGCGTAGCGCGGCTCGTTCAAACGCAGGTCGGTGGTGACGATGGCCGGCAGTTTCAGCGAAACGGTCTGCGCGCCGCCGTCGATTTCGCGGGTCACGGCAACGCTGTCGCCGGAGACTTCGACTTTCGAGGCGAAAGTGCCCTGAGCGTATCCGCTCAGTGCAGCGAGCATCTGGCCGGTCTGGTTGTTGTCGCTGTCGATCGCCTGTTTGCCCAGGATCACCAGCTGAGGCTGTTCCTTGTCGACCACAGCCTTGAGCAGCTTGGCCACGGCCCGCGAAGGCAGGTCTTCAGCGGCTTCGACGAGGATGGCGCGGTCGGCACCCAGAGCCA
>NZ_JBIVMY010000038.1:0-28593 GCF_044753325.1 Pseudomonas sp. NPDC088414
TCTCCATCAACAACCGCTCCCTGGACTCGTTCTTCGGCCGCGAAACTGCCCGCATGGTAGTTCGTCAGCCGCTGGAACTGACCGAGACTGTCGAGAAGTTCGACATCTACGTCACTGTCATCGGTGGTGGTGTAAGTGGTCAGGCTGGCGCAATCCGCCACGGCATCACTCGCGCTCTGATGGATTACGACGAAACCCTGCGTAGCGCTCTGCGCAAAGCTGGCTTCGTTACTCGCGACGCCCGTGAAGTTGAACGTAAGAAAGTTGGTCTGCGTAAAGCGCGTAAGCGTCCGCAGTACTCGAAGCGTTAATTCCGCTTCCACGTTCAAAAAAGAACGCCCGATTCCTCACGGAACCGGGCGTTTTTTTATGCCTGCGATTTATCAAAAGAATTGCGCTGTGACAACTTGCCACATTCGTAGACCCCCTATACTGCAAGGCTTGAGGGTGTGAGCTCCGGGTAATTCCCTTGTCAGAATTGGGGCTTTTCATTACCATCTCGGCAAAATTTTTATAAGTAACATTGATTTATTTAGTAGATGCCTGATTTAACAGGCCACAAAGCTGATGGGAGAGGACTGAATGAGCAATGACGGCGTGAATGCAGGCCGGCGTCGCTTCTTGGTAGCAGCCACATCCGTGGTGGGTGCTGCAGGAGCGGTGGGGGCTGCGGTCCCGTTCGTGGGGTCATGGTTTCCCAGTGCCAAGGCGAAAGCCGCCGGTGCACCGGTGAAAGTGAATGTCAGCAAGATCGAGCCAGGACAGCAGATGATTGCCGAGTGGCGCGGCCAGCCGGTGTTCATTGTCCGCCGTACTGCGGAAATCCTGGGGAATCTCAAAAAGATCGAGGGCCAGCTCTCCGATCCGACTTCCAAAAACTCCACGCAACCTACCTATGTCGACCCTGAAGTGCGTTCGATCAAGCCGGAAATTCTGCTGCTGATCGGGATCTGTACGCACCTGGGTTGCTCACCAACCTTCCGTCCCGAAGTGGCACCTGCGGATCTGGGTAAAGACTGGGTCGGCGGCTATTTCTGCCCTTGCCACGGTTCCCACTACGATCTGGCTGGCCGCGTCTACAAGTCGCAACCTGCGCCTTTGAACCTGCCAGTTCCCCCGCATTCCTATGAGACCGATGACCTGATTGTCATTGGCGTCGATACGGAGAAAGCGTGATGAGCAAGTTCATGGATTGGGTTGATGCGCGCTTCCCCGCGACCAAAATGTGGGAAGACCATCTCAGCAAGTATTACGCGCCAAAAAACTTCAACTTCTTCTATTTCTTCGGCTCGCTGGCACTGCTGGTGCTGGTCAACCAGATCGTCACCGGTGTCTGGCTGACGATGAGCTACACCCCGTCGGCAGAAGAGGCATTCGCTTCCGTCGAATACATCATGCGCGACGTCGAGTACGGCTCGATCCTGCGTCTGCTGCACTCCACTGGCGCCTCGGCGTTCTTCATCGTGGTCTATCTGCACATGTTCCGTGGCCTGCTCTACGGTTCGTATCAGAAACCACGCGAACTCGTCTGGGTGTTCGGCATGCTGATCTACCTGGCGCTGATGGCCGAGGCCTTCATGGGTTATCTGCTGCCGTGGGGCCAGATGTCCTACTGGGGTGCCCAGGTGATCATCTCGCTGTTCGGTGCGATTCCGGTGATCGGCAACGACCTGACCCAGTGGATTCGTGGTGACTACCTGATCTCCGGAATCACCCTGAACCGCTTCTTCGCCCTGCACGTCGTGGCGCTGCCGATTGTGATTCTGGGTCTGGTGGTGCTGCACATTCTGGCGCTGCACGAAGTCGGTTCGAACAACCCGGATGGCGTCGACATCAAGAAGCACAAAGATGAAAACGGTGTGCCGCTGGACGGCATTGCTTTCCATCCGTACTACACCGTCAAAGACATTGTCGGCGTGGTGGTGTTCCTGTTTATCTTCTGCTTTATCGTGTTCTTCTTCCCGGAAATGGGCGGCTACTTCCTCGAAAAACCAAACTTCGAGCAAGCCAACCCGTTCAAGACACCTGAGCACATTGCGCCGGTCTGGTACTTCACGCCGTTCTACGCGATCTTGCGTGCGATCCCGGACAAACTCATGGGCGTTATCGCCATGGGCGCCTCGATTGCCTTGCTCTTCGTGCTGCCGTGGCTTGACCGCAGTCCGGTCAAATCGATGCGCTACAAGGGCTGGATGAGCAAGATCTGGCTGGTGGTGTTCTGCATCGCGTTCGTGATCCTCGGCATTCTGGGCGTACTCGCTCCGACGCCGGAGCGCACGCTGGTATCGCAGGTCTGCACCTTCCTGTACTTCGCCTACTTCATTCTGATGCCGTTCTACACCAGGCTCGAGAAGACCAAACCGGTTCCGGAAAGGGTGACTGGCTGATGAAAAAGTTATTTTTTGCTCTGATTTTTGCTGCTCTGCCAGTGCTGTCTTTCGCCGCCGAACATGGTGGCCCGGAGCTGGAAAAAGTCGATATCGATGTGTCCGACAAGGCTGCCCTGCAAGATGGTGCGCGGACCTTCGCCAACTATTGCATGGGCTGCCACAGTGCCAAGTTCCAGCGTTACGAGCGGGTGGCCGATGACCTCGGCATTCCCCACGACATGATGCTCGAGAAGCTGGTGTTCACCGGCGCCAAGATCGGCGACCACATGAACATCGGCATGCAGCCAGCGGACGCCAAGACCTGGTTCGGTGCTGCTCCGCCGGATCTGACCCTGGTGGCTCGCGTGCGTGGTACTGACTGGCTCTACGGTTACCTGCGCTCGTTCTACGAAGATCCGGCGCGCCCATGGGGCGTGAACAACAAGGTCTTCCCGAACGTCGGCATGCCTAACGTGCTGGTCGGCCTGCAAGGTCGTCAGGTGGTGGGCTGCAAGCAAGTGCAGATCGTCGAAGACGGCAAGAAGCAATACGATCCGCTGACCGGTACGCCGCTGACCCATGAAGCGTGCGATCAGTTGACCATCGTGCCGAAAACCGGTGCTCTGAACGAAGAGCAGTTCGATGAGAAGGTCAAGAATCTGGTAACCTTCCTGGCTTACTCGGCTAACCCGGTTAAGCTGCAACATCAGCGCATCGGTACTTACGTCTTGCTGTACCTGGCGTTCTTCTTTGTGTTCGCCTACCTGCTCAAGCGTGAATACTGGAAAGACGTGCACTGATACGCTTCAAGCATTGCTGTTAATCGCGCGCGCCCAAGGGCGCCTCCGATAACGCAAGGTCTGGTTCGCCAGGCATTGCGGGAGGCGCCCTCTGGGCGCGCGCGTTTTTCCGGTTCCGATCATTTCAACAAGCGAGGAGGATCGCCATGGGCGTGACCAATCGGTTGGCCTGTTACTCCGACCCCGCCGACCACTATTCCCACCGAGTGCGCATCGTGCTTGCAGAGAAGGGTGTCAGCGCCGAAATCATTTACGTGGAAGCTGGTCGCCAGCCGCCTAAACTGATTGAGGTGAACCCTTACGGCAGTCTCCCGACACTGGTCGATCGCGACCTGGCGTTGTGGGAGTCGACCGTGGTGATGGAATATCTGGATGAGCGTTACCCGCATCCGCCACTGATGCCGGTTTATCCGGTGGCGCGTGCCAACAGCCGTCTGCTGATTCATCGTATTCAGCGTGACTGGTGTGGTCTGGTGGATCTGATTCTTGATCCCAAGTCCAAGGAGGCCGCGCGTGTCGTGGCGCGCAAGGAATTGCGTGAAAGCCTGACGGGCGTGTCGCCGCTGTTTGCCGACAAGCCGTTTTTCCTCAGTGAGGAACAAAGTCTGGTGGATTGCTGCCTATTGCCAATACTCTGGCGTTTGCCGATTCTGGGTATTGAACTGCCGCGGCCGGCCAAGCCGCTGCTTGATTATATGGAGCGCCAGTTTGCGCGTGAGGCTTTCCAGGCGAGTCTGTCTGGCGTCGAACGCGATATGCGCTAAGGCTTAAGGAGCCGCTATGAACTCCAGTCGACCTTATCTGGTCCGCGCGCTCTACGAGTGGATTGTGGATAACGATTGCACCCCGCACATGCTGGTCAATTCCGAATACCCGGCGGTGCAGGTGCCGCAGGGTTTCGCCAGTGACGGGCAGATCGTCCTGAACATTTCGCCCAGCGCCGTGCGTCACTTGCACATGGACAACGACGTGGTGACCTTCGAGGGTCGCTTCGGTGGCGTTCCGCACAGCCTGTATGTGCCGATCAGTGCGATCCTGGGTATCTATGCCCGGGAGAACGGGCAGGGCATGGTGTTCGATCTCGAGTCGCCGATGGATGACGAAGACGATATCGAGCCCGATGACGACTTGCCGCCACCGGACAGCGAGCCGCCGCGCCCAAGCGGCCGGCCAAGCTTGAAAGTGGTGAAGTAATAAAAAAGGCGACCCGAGAGGGTCGCCTTTTTATATCTGTTTGTCCCGTCCTGAATAAGGTTTACACCTTCTGATCTATTTTTCAGGAGGACGTAATGGAATCAGCAAAAAGGCGTAGTCAGCGAGACTACACGCTGACCTTTAAATTGTCGGTCGTCGATCAGGTTGAAAAAGGCGAGCTGAGTTATAAAGAGGCTCAGGAGCGCTACGGGATTCAAGGCAAAACGACCGTTCTGACGTGGTTACGCAAGCATGGTCGGCAGGATTGGAGCCCAGGCACATACATTGGCTCGCCGAGGATGGGGTCTATGCCCGACAAAAACCGACCATTAACGCCAGAGCAACGCATCAAAGAGCTTGAAGAACAGCTCGTGCTGTCCAATCAGAAAGCGCAGTTTTTCGAGGCGGTCGTGGATGTCTTGAAGAATGACTACGGTCTCTCTGTCGTAAAAAAGCGTCCCGGCAAGTCCTCGCGCAAAAACGAATCCAAAACCTGAGCATCAGCAGGGCTTGCCAGTTCATGGGGATAAGCCGACAGGCTTACTACAAACGCAATCGCGCCGATGCTGCTCGTCTGGGGCTGGATCAGAAGGTTGCCGATTTCGTTCAGCAAAAACGTCAGCGGCAGCCGCGTTTGGGCACCCGAAAGCTGCATTACTTGCTGCATTGCCAGCCCCAACTTGAACTGCAAGTGGGTCGAGATCGGCTGTTTTCGATTCTGCGGGAAAGACGTTTATTGGTAGCTCGCAAGCGGTCTTATCACAAGACGACCAATAGTCATCATCGCTTTCACCGCCACCCGAACCTGCTCAAGCCAGGTCCTGATCAGGTAGTTCCAAGCGGCCCGGAACAAGTCTGGGTGGCTGACATCACCTATTTGCCCACTCAGGAAGGTGTGGCCTATCTGAGCCTGGTAACGGATGCATTTTCGCGAAAGATCGTGGGCTATCACGTCCATGAAAGCCTTCATACCGAGTCGGTAGCACAGGCATTGCGCCGTGCGGTAAAGCACCGTCGGACAGAGCAGTCGCTGGTGCATCATTCAGATAGAGGTATCCAATATTGCTCGGGGATGTACCAAGCGTTGCACGCGAAATATGGCATTCGCTGTTCAATGACGGACGGCTATGACTGCTACCAAAATGCCTTGGCAGAGCGGGTCAACGGAATATTAAAGACAGAGCTTATGCTCCAACGGCCGCAGGATTTGCTGCAAGCGAAGAAGATGGTGAGTGAGTCGATATCGATCTATAACGGCGAGCGGCCGCACCTGTCTTTGAAATACAAAACGCCCGATGCGGTGCATCGGGCGTTTTGTATGAAAAAGGTGTAAACCTATTTCAGGACTAGACAGTTCTATTCCTGTAGGAGCTGTCGAGTGGAACGAGGCTGCGATCTTTTGATCTTGATCTTAAAAACAAAATCAAAAGATCGCAGCCTGCGGCAGCTCCTACAGAAGTGCGGATCAGTCGATGTATTCGAACAGCTTCACGATTTTCTGCACACCGGAAACGCTCTGCACCAGATTGGTCGCCTGTTGCGCTTCCTGCTTGGTCAGCAGGCCCAGCAGATAGACGATGCCATTCTCGGTCACGACTTTGATGCGCGAGCCGGGAATGCTGGCATCGGTCAGCATCTGGGTCTTGATCTTGGTGGTCAGCCAGGCGTCGTTCTGGCGGGCGAGGAAGCTCGATGGCGCAATCACTTGCAGCTCGTTGTGCACCTTCTTCACGCGCTGGACGTTGGCGGCGGCCTGTTCGGCCTTGGCCTTAAGGTCTTCGCGCGGCGTCTGGCCGGCGAGCAGCACCACGCCGTTGAAGCTGGTGACGACGATATGCGAGTCCTTGTCCAGGCCAGGGTCGGCCTTGGCCACGTTGACGCCGACTTTGGTCTCGATCAGCGAGTCGTCAATTTTACTGCCGAAGGTTCGGGTGCCGCGGTCGTCTTCAATCGGCGCCTCGCGGCTGGCATTCACCACCGAAGTGCAGCCGCTGATGCCGAGGCACAGGGTCAAGGCCAGAAGGCCAAGGCGATTAGGGGTCATTCTTCACTCCCGAACAGTTGGCTGTCGATCAGATCGCAGAGGCAATGGATCGCCAGCAGATGGACTTCCTGAATACGTGCAGTGACATGGGCCGGTACGCGAATCTCGACATCTTCAGGCAGCAGCAGCGAAGCCATGCCGCCGCCATCGCGGCCAGTCAATGCTACGACAATCATTTCACGATCATGTGCGGCCTGGATCGCCTGAATAATGTTGGCCGAGTTACCGCTGGTCGAAATCGCCAGCAATACGTCGCCTGGTTGACCCAGTGCGCGGATCTGCTTGGAGAACACTTCGTTGTAGCTGTAGTCGTTGGCGATCGAGGTGATCGTCGAGCTGTCGGTGGTCAGGGCGATGGCCGGCAGGCTCGGGCGTTCGCGCTCGAAGCGGTTGAGCAGCTCCGAGGAGAAGTGCTGGGCGTCGCCGGCAGAGCCGCCGTTGCCGCACGAAAGCATTTTGCCTTCGTTGAGCAGGGCATTGACCATGATCTGGCTGGCTTGCTCGATGTGCGGTGCAAGTACGTCCATCGCCTGTTGCTTGGTGTCGATACTGGCCTGGAAAAGCTGGCGAATTCGGGATTGCATGTCCATCTGTGTGACCTTAAGTGGCGCGGCTGTTCGGCACGTGAATGTGCAGCCCGCAAAGCAAAGAGCAAAAATTGTCGGTGAAAGTGTCCGGGGTGGTGTGCAGAGAATCAACCATCGAACGCATTCTGCAACCAGTTCAACTGATCCGGGTGCCTGTCGATGGCCACCACGTCGAAGCGGCAAGGGGAATCGGCCCAGCGTGACTCGCGCTGAAGAAAATACTGCGCGGCGAAAATCAGTTTCTGCCGTTTGCGCTCATCGATGCTAGCGAGCGCGCCACCCCATTGAGTGTTTTTTCTGTAGCGGACTTCGACGAATACTACTGTATCGCCATCAAGCATGACCAGATCAAGCTCGCCCCGTTTGCATGACCAGTTCTGCGCCAGCAGGCGCAGACCCTGGTGTTGCAGATGCTCGAGCGCCTGGCGCTCGGCATCCTTGCCGCTTTGCAGGTGCGAGCCGTCGGGCATCAGCGCGGGGTGTCCGGCAGGCGCTGAACCTGACCGCTGACGAACTGCGCCCAAGGCAGTTGGCGTACAACGCGCTGGGTCTGGGTCATGCCGAGGCTGCCGGACTCACCCTCGATGCGGCTGTCCGGCAGGGCCTTGAGTTGACCCAGGCGTGGTGCCAGGCGATAGGCATCCACGCCCATCGCGTACAGACGACCGAGGCTGCCGGCGGCCTGTGGCCATTGCGCAACCACTTGCTGACGTAGCGGGTCGCTGGTTTCCAGCAACCATGGGGTTTCGCAGAAACGCACACCGTTCATGTCGTTGTACTGGTTCACATCGCCACTGGCGCTGTACACGTGGGAAGTCGCGTAAACCGGAACGTCACCGGCGTACTGGAAGTTCAGGGTCGGCTTGATCTGCTGCGCCTGCTGCGGCGTGGCGGCCAGGAAGATGAATTCGATGTCCTGACGGCGTGACGGCTGCGCGGCTACGTTGGTGCCGGCAGCGTTCTGCAGGCTCTTGGCGCGGGCTTCGCTTTGACGCAGCTGGAACATGTCGGCGATCTGCTGGGCCAGTTGCACCGGCTGATCGACACGTTCGGTGGCCACGATGCTGCCGCCATTGGCTTGCCAGTCCTGGCTGAACGCACGCAGTACGCGATCGCCCCATTCACCTTTCGGCACCATGATGGCGGCGCGATGCAGGCCGTCGGCGCGGGCACGGCGCGAGACTTCGCGGGCTTCGTCTTCAGCGGCCAGACCAAACTGGAACAGTTGCGCGGGACCTTGATCACCTTCGCTGTAGTTCAGCGCGAGGGTGGTGATCGGCAGTTGCGGGCGGGTGCTCAGTTGTTTGACCAGCGGTTTTTCCAGCGGACCGACCACCAGTTGCACGCCATCAGCCTGGGCCTTGCGGTAGAACTCGTCCATCGAGGTCAGCTTGGAGCTGTCGTAGAACTCGATGGCGGGCGGCTTCTGGCCGGCCTGTTGCGCTTGATAGTGCGCCGCCATGAAACCTTCACGCAGGGCCTTGCCGACCGAGGCCAGTGGGCCGTCTTGCGGCAGCAGCAGGGCGATCTTGCTCAGGGGCTGGCTAGCCAGTTCCTTGAGTTTGGTCAGGGGCAGCGGCAGGTTGATTGCCGCCGGGTGTTTCGGGTTTTGTGCGCGCCAGGTATCGATTGCGGCTTGCTGCTGTTCCAGGGTGCCGGCAGTTTTCACTGCCAGGGCCAGGCCCATCCAGCCACCAAGGTCGTCGGCGGTGTTGGGTTGCAGTTGATCGGTTGGCAGCGAGGCGATCAGGGTCCAGATCGCTTCGTGGTTCTTGCTCGCGGCTTCGCCTTTGAGCATTGGCGCGATGAAGATGCGCTCGCGAGCGGCCGCCAGGGTCTGGCCATCGGCTTCCAGTGCCCGGGCATGCACGGTGCCGGTGCGCACTTGCTGATCTTCCGGCATTTCGCTCAGGTGCTGCAGGCTTGGATGGCTCAGGGCGGTCAGCGCAGCTTTCGGCTGATTGCGGGTCATCGCCAGTTCAGCGGACAGGGTGCTGGCGAAGATCTGCTGGCCTGGCTTCAACTGCTCCATCGGCACTTGTTGCAGGATCTGCGCGGACTGGCCGGCGTTGCCCTGGCGATAAGCCAGGTCTGCCGCACTCAAGCGCAACAGGGCGGCTTTTTCCGGCGTCTTGGCCTGGGTAGCCTGTTCGAGCAGTTGCTCGATGCTGGCATCCGGAGTCCGTGGAAGTTCGCCAAGGCTGGAGGAAGGGGAGCTGGCGCAGGCCGCCAGCAAGGCAGCGAGGCAGAGGGCAGTGAACAGCCGCAGGCAAGCGATCATGTAAGTGTTCCTGATACTCGATCAAATTAGCGTGGAATTGTACCCAAGCACTGGCCGGGGCGCGATGTTACTGGCGTGAATCAATCAATTTAGCTGGAGTAAATGTTGCGGCGGCGCACAACGGCGCGCAAAACCGCGCTCGGCTCATACGGTTCGCAAGCCTCGTGACGCGTTACAATGCCGGCTTTTACCGAACACGAGGTGTGCGCTTTGACTGCTCCAGGTCCTTTGAATTCCGCTGCTGGCTCGCTTTATGTGGTGGCGACGCCCATCGGCAACCTGGACGACATCAGCGCCCGGGCTCTGAAAATCCTTCGCGAAGTGGCGTTGATCGCCGCCGAAGACACGCGGCACTCGGCGCGGTTGATGCAGCACTTCGGCATTGCCACGCCGTTGGCCGCCTGCCACGAACACAACGAACGTGATGAAGGTAGCCGCTTTATTACCCGTTTGCTGGCGGGCGATAACGTCGCGTTGATTTCCGATGCCGGGACGCCGCTGATTTCCGATCCGGGTTACCACCTGGTGCGTCAGGCGCGGGCGGCGGGGATCAATGTGGTGCCGGTGCCGGGCGCCTGTGCTTTGATCGCGGCGCTGTCGGCGGCGGGCCTGCCCTCCGACCGATTCATCTTCGAAGGCTTCCTGCCGGCCAAGTCGGTAGGGCGCAAGGCCCGCCTGGAAGCGGTCAAAGAAGAGCCGCGCACGCTGATTTTCTACGAGGCCCCGCATCGCATTCTCGAATGCCTGCAGGACATGGAAGCCGTGTTCGGTGGAGAGCGTCAGGCATTGCTGGCCCGGGAAATCACCAAGACTTTCGAGACGCTCAAGGGGTTGCCGCTGGCTGAGTTGCGTGCGTTTGTCGAGTCCGACAGCAATCAGCAGCGGGGGGAGTGTGTGGTGCTGGTCGCCGGCTGGTCTGCACCGGAGTCCGAAGACGCCGTCAGCAGCGAAGCGATGCGCGTGCTCAATCTGTTGCTCGAAGAGATGCCGCTCAAGCGCGCTGCCGCCCTGGCCGCGCAAATCACCGGCGAGCGCAAAAACGTGCTGTATCAGGTTGCACTGGAACAGCAGAAGGGCGAGTAACCCGTCGCGCAGACGGGTTTCACGGCTATTAGCGCTTGTTCTTCGGGCGCTCTGCCGTTAACCTGCGCGGCGGAGAGTCGATCGGACAGTCGCTGCCCTCTATGAAAATTAGGGGGGGGAGGAAAGTCCGGGCTCCATAGGGCGAAGTGCCAGGTAATGCCTGGGAGGCGTGAGCCTACGGAAAGTGCCACAGAAAATAACCGCCTAAGCGCTTCGGCGCCGGTAAGGGTGAAAAGGTGCGGTAAGAGCGCACCGCACGACTGGCAACACTTCGTCGCTAGGTAAACCCCACCCGGAGCACCCCCAAATAGGGTCCCAAGGCGTGGCCCGCGCTGGGACCGGGTAGGTTGCTAAAGATGTCCAGTGATGGCCATCGTAGACGAATGACTGTTCAAGACAGAACCCGGCTTACAGATCGACTCTCCACCTTTTTCTTTCCCTGCTTGAATCAATGGCATCAGGGCTGGTTATTATCGGCAGGCCTGCGCTAAAGTCCGGCAGCGGCAAATGCAGTAATAGCCATTTCCCACCTTGCTTCAATCAACAGCAGAAGCGCTTTTGTAATACCGAAAAAATCTTACTCTTAACAAATTACTTTAACTTCCGAGCGCAGCTTTCAGTGCTGCATCAAGTTATTGGTCAAAAGTGTCCGCCAAATTGTCGTTACCCCTCCTTTTAAGCTCCTAAATCTCCGTTCTGTAAGGGTTTTCCTTTGATCCGCGCCTTGACGGTGTGGTGGGCGCATTCCTATAGTGTGCGCAAGTGGCGGAAAGTGGCATGAAGTGGGTTTTTTGAGCTCAAAACGATAAAAATTGGAGAAACGCTGACGTGTTTCGCGGAGCTAACGCTATCAGTCTCGATGCAAAGGGCCGTCTCGCCATGCCGAGCCGGTACCGTGACGAGCTCGTTTCGCGTAGTTCCGGCCAATTGATCGTGACCATTGATGCCGTTGATCCGTGCCTGTGTGTCTACCCGCTCGACGAGTGGGAAATCATTGAAACCAAGTTGCGCGCGCTCCCTTCGCTTCGCGAAGAGAACCGTCGCCTGCAGCGTTTATTGATTGGTAATGCCGTCGACCTCGAACTCGACGGCAGTGGTCGTTTTCTGGTTCCGCCGCGTCTGCGCGAATACGCAAAGCTTGATAAGAAAGCGATGCTGGTGGGCCAACTGAACAAGTTCCAATTGTGGGACGAGGATGCATGGAACGCGGTGTCTGCCGCTGACCTTGCTGCTATTCAACAACCGGGCGCCATGCCTGACGAACTGCGTGATTTGATCCTGTGACTATTGATAGCGGCTTTAACCACATCACCGTACTGCTTGACGAAGCCGTCGAGGCTCTCGCCGTACGTCCTGATGGCTGCTATCTGGACGGTACGTTCGGGCGCGGCGGGCACAGTCGGCTGATCCTCGGCCAGCTCGGGACGGACGGTCGACTCATCGGGTTCGACAAAGATCCACAAGCGATTGCCACCGGGCAAACGCTAGCGGCCGAAGACGGCCGCTTTGTCGTTGTGCAGCGCAGCTTTGCCGAGCTGGGTTCGGTGGTTGCCGAGCAAGGTCTGAGCGGCAAGGTCAGCGGTATCCTGCTCGATCTCGGCGTGTCTTCGCCGCAGCTCGACGACGCCGAGCGCGGCTTCAGTTTCCTCAATGACGGCCCGCTGGACATGCGCATGGATCCGTCCCGTGGCATCAGCGCCGCCGAGTTCGTCAACACCGCGCCGGTGGAAGAAATCGCCCGGGTGTTCAAGGAATACGGCGAAGAACGTTTCTCCGGGCGCATGGCCCGTGCCGTGGCCGAGCGCCGCGACATCAAGCCGTTCGAGCGCACTGCTGATCTTGCTGAAGTTCTGAAAGTCGCCAACCCGGCGTGGGAGAAGGGCAAGAACCCGGCGACCCGTGCGTTCCAGGGGTTGCGCATTCACGTCAACAACGAACTGGGCGATCTGGAAGCCGGCCTCGAAGCCGCGCTGGATGCTCTGGAAATCGGTGGCCGTCTGGTGGTCATCAGCTTCCACTCGCTGGAAGACCGCATCGTCAAACTGTTCATGCGCAAGCTGGTGAAAGGCGAAGCCGACAACCTGCCGCGCAACCTGCCCGTGCGCCACGTGGCGTTCGAACCGAAAATCAAAATTCACGGCAAAGCGCAGACGGCCTCCGACGCCGAACTCAAAGCCAACCCACGTTCCCGTAGCGCTGTCATGCGTGTCGCGGAGAAGTTGCGGTGAGCAAGCTTTTCGCCAAGCCCCTGCCAGGCGGCAGCTTTATCATGCTGCTGCTGTTTATCGGCGTGCTCGTGTCGGCCATCGGCGTGTCTTACAGCGCGCACTGGAACCGGCAGTTGCTCAACAATCTTTATAACGAACTCAGCGTGCGCGACAAGGCGCAGGCCGAGTGGGGGCGCCTGATTCTCGAGCAAAGCACCTGGACTGCGCACAGCCGCATCGAAGTGCTGGCCACCGAACAACTGAAAATGCACATCCCTGGCGCGGCTGACGTGAAGATGGTGGCGCCATGATGAAACTCGAAGGCGCACTTTTCCCGTGGCGCTTCCGCCTGATGGTGGCCCTGCTCGGCGTGATGGTCGCGGCGATCTGCTGGCGCATCATCGACCTGCAAGTGGTTGATCGTGACTTCCTCAAGGGGCAGGGCGACGCGCGCAGCTTGCGTCATATTCCGATTCCTGCGCACCGTGGTCTGATCACCGACCGTAACGGCGAGCCGTTGGCCGTGAGTACCCCGGTGACCACCCTGTGGGCCAACGCCAAGGAAATGCAGACCGCCAAAGAGAAGTGGCCAGCACTGGCCGCCGCGCTGGGTCAGGACCCGAAAGCCCTGGCCGAACGTCTCGAAGCCCAGGCCAACAAAGAATTCATTTACCTGGTGCGCGGGCTGACCCCCGAGCAGGGCCAGGCTGTGCTCGACCTGAAAGTGCCGGGCGTTTACGGCATCGAAGAATTCCGCCGCTTCTATCCGGCTGGTGAAGTCACCGCGCACATGGTCGGCTTTACCGACATTGACGATCACGGGCGCGAAGGCGTCGAGCTGGCCTACGACGAGTGGCTGGCCGGGGTGCCGGGCAAGCGGCAGGTCATCAAGGATCGGCGCGGTCGGCTGATCAAGGATGTCCAGGTCACCAAGAACGCCAAGGCCGGCAAGCCCTTGGCGTTGTCGATTGACCTGCGCCTGCAATACCTGGCCAACCGCGAGCTGCGCAACGCGATCATCGAGAACGGCGCAAGGCCGGCAGCCTGGTGATCATGGACGTGAAGACCGGCGAGAGTCTCGCCATGGTCAACCAGCCGACCTACAACCCGAACAACCGTCGCAACCTGCAGCCGGCGATGATGCGTAACCGCGCGATGATCGACGTGTTCGAACCGGGTTCGACCATGAAAGCGATCTCGATGAGCGCCGCCATCGAGTCCGGCCGCTGGAAGCCGAGCGACACCGTCGAGGTGTATCCGGGGTCCCTGCAGATCGGCAAGTACACGATCAAGGACGTTTCCAAGACCGAAGGCCCGGTGCTGGACATGACCGGCATCCTGATCAATTCCAGTAACGTCGGCATGAGCAAGGTCGCGTTCGATATCGGTGGCGAGACCATTTACCGTCTCGCACAGAAAGTCGGCCTCGGCCAGGATACCGGTCTGGGCTTCCCCGGCGAGCGTGTCGGCAACCTGCCGAACTACCGCGACTGGCGCAAGGCGGAAACCGCGACGCTGTCTTACGGCTACGGTATTTCCGTGACCGCGATCCAGCTGGTTCACGCCTTCTCGGCGCTGGCCAACAACGGTCGTCTCGCGCCGCTGACCCTGATCAAAACCGACAAGCCGCCGCAGACCACTCAAGTGCTGCCGGAAGCCGTCGCGAAAACCATGCAAGGCATGCTGCAGCAAGTGATCGAAGCACCGCGCGGCGTGTTCCGTGCGCAGGTGCCGGCGTATCACGTGGCCGGCAAGTCGGGTACTGCACGTAAAACGTCGGTGGGCACCAAGGGCTACGCCGAAAACTCCTACCGCTCGCTGTTCGCCGGTTTCGGCCCGATGAGCGATCCGCGTTACGCCATCGTGGTGGTGATCGATGAACCGTCCAAGGCCGGTTACTTCGGTGGTCTGGTGTCGGCGCCGGTGTTCAGCCGTGTGATGTCCGGCACCCTGCGTCTGATGAACGTGACCCCGGACAACCTGCCGACCACCCAACAGGCCAACGCCACCCCGGTCGTTCCGCTGAAAGCCAATGGAGGGCGCGGCTGATGTCTCTTAGTCTGAACAAGATATTCCCCCACGCCGGCCACGATCTGCTGATCCGTGAACTGGCGCTGGACAGCCGCAACGTACGCGCGGGTGACCTGTTCCTCGCCGTGCCGGGCGGCAAGTTCGATGGCCGTGCGCACATCGCCGATGCCTTGCAGCGCGGCGCGGCGGCGGTTGCCTATGAAGTGGAAGGCGCCACCGTGCTGCCGATCACCGAAGTGCCGTTGATTCCGGTCAAAGGCCTGGCGGCGCAGCTGTCCGATATTGCCGGGCGCTTTTATGGCGAGCCGAGCCATCACCTGAACCTGATTGGCGTCACTGGCACCAACGGCAAGACCAGCGTGACCCAACTGGTCGCGCAGGCACTCGATCTGCTCGGTCAGCACTGCGGCATTGTCGGCACGCTGGGTTCCGGCTTCCATGGCGCGCTGGAAAGCGGTCTGCATACCACGCCGAACCCGATCGCCGTGCAAGCGACTCTGGGCGACCTGAAAAAGGCCGGGGCCAAAGCCGTGGCCATGGAAGTTTCGTCCCACGGTCTGGATCAGGGCCGGGTCACTGCATTGGCGTTCGACGTCGCGGTGATGACCAACCTGTCCCGCGATCATCTGGATTATCACGGCACCATGCAGGCGTACGCCGAGGCCAAGGCCAAGCTGTTCGCCTGGAATGATCTGAAGTGCCGCGTGGTCAACCTCGACGACGATTTCGGTCGGCAACTGGCCGCTGAAAAACGCGAGTCGCGGCTGATCACCTACAGCCTGCTCGACAGCAGTGCTTATCTGTTCTGCCGTGAAGCGCAGTTCGATGACCACGGTGTACGCGCCACGCTGGTCACGCCGCAGAGCGAACATCACCTGCGCAGCACGCTGCTGGGCCGTTTCAACCTGAGCAACGTATTGGCCGCGGTCGGTGCCTTGCTCGGTCTGGACTATGCCCTCGACGAAATTCTCAAGGTGCTGCCGAAACTCGAAGGCCCGGCCGGACGCATGCAGCGTCTGGGTGGCGGCACTCAGCCGCTGGTGGTGGTCGATTACGCCCACACCCCGGATGCGCTGGAAAAAGTTCTGACTGCATTGCGCCCACACGTCAAAGGCCAGTTGCTGTGCCTGTTCGGTTGTGGCGGTGATCGTGATCGCGGCAAGCGTCCGCTGATGGCCGAAGTGGTCGAGCGTCTGGCTGATCGCGTACTGGTCACCGATGACAACCCGCGCACGGAAGATCCAGCACAGATTTTCGACGACATTCGCGCCGGCTTCAGCGCTGTGGATAAAGTTACTTTCGTCGCCGGTCGCGGTCAGGCGATTGCCCAACTGATCGCCGGTGCTTCGGCGGATGACGTGATCGTGCTGGCCGGTAAAGGTCACGAGGACTATCAGGAAATCAACGGCGAGCGGCACGCTTTTTCCGATCTGGTCGAGGCCGATCATGCCCTCACCGCGTGGGAGGTGGCCCATGCTTAAGGCGCTGAAATTGAGCGAGCTGACCAACGTGCTCGACGCACGTCTGATCAGCACCGACGCCAGTTTTGATGGCGTCAGCATTGACAGCCGCGCGATCACCGCTGGCCAATTGTTTATTGCCCTGACTGGCCCGCGCTTCGATGGTCACGACTATCTGAACGATGTCGCCGGCAAAGGTGCGGTGGCGGCACTGGTCGAGCGCGAAGTGCCCGATAGCACCCTGCCGCAACTGCTGGTCAAGGACACCCGCCAGGCCCTCGGCCAGTTGGGTGCGTTGAACCGTGCCGCGTTCACCCAGCCCGTTGCGGCCATCACCGGCTCCAGCGGCAAGACCACGGTCAAGGAAATGCTCGCGAGCATCCTGCGTACCCGCGGTCCGGTGCTGGCGACGCGCGGCAATCTGAACAATGATCTCGGCGCACCGCTGACCCTGCTCGAACTGGCCCCGGAACACACCGCCGCCGTGATCGAACTGGGCGCTTCGCGTCTGGGTGAAATCGCCTACACCGTCGGGCTGACCAAGCCGCACGTGGCAATTCTGAACAATGCCGGCACCGCCCACGTTGGCGAGTTCGGCGGGCCGGAAAAAATCGTCGAAGCCAAAGGCGAGATCATCGACGGGCTGGCAGCGGATGGCGTTGCTGTGCTCAATCTCGATGACAAGGCTTTTGGTATCTGGAAGCTCCGCGCCGGCGCACGCAAGGTGCTGACCTTCTCCCTGAGCAATCCTCAGGCAGATTTCTACGCCAGCGACCTGAGCACCGATACCCGGGGTTGCCCGGCTTTCAACCTGCATACACCTGAAGGTGTGGAGCACGTTCAGTTGAACCTGCTCGGCACCCACAACGTCGCCAACGCCATGGCCGCTGCCGCTGCCGCTCACGCCCTGGGCGTGTCGCTGTTCGGCATTGCCACCGGGCTTGGCGCGGTACAACCGGTCAAGGGTCGCACCGTCGCGCAACTGGCGAAGAACGGCATGCGCGTGATCGATGACACTTACAACGCAAACCCCACCTCCATGTGCGCTGCCGTTGATATACTCGCCGGCTTTTCCGGCCGCACCGTCCTGGTGCTCGGAGATATCGGCGAGTTGGGCGACTGGGCGGAGCAGGGGCACCGCGACGTGGGCGAATACGCCCGGGGCAAGGTTTCCGCGCTTTACGCGGTCGGGCCGAACATGGTCCACGCCGTGAACGCATTCGGCAAAGAGGCGCATCACTTCGGCACGCAAGCCGAACTGATCCAGGCCCTCGACGCCGAGCAGGACACAAACACCACCATTTTGATCAAGGGTTCGCGCAGTGCAGCGATGGAAAACATCGTTGCGGCTCTGTGCGGGTCCAGTCTGGAGAAACATTAATGCTGCTGCTGCTAGCGGAGTATCTGCAACAGTTCTACAAAGGCTTCGCGGTCTTCCAGTACCTGACCCTGCGCGGGATCCTCGGTGTGCTGACCGCGCTGGTTTTGTCGCTGTGCTATGGCCCGTGGATGATTCGCACCCTGCAGAACCGTCAGATCGGCCAGTCCGTTCGTAACGACGGCCCGCAATCGCACCTGTCCAAGTCGGGTACGCCGACCATGGGTGGCGCACTGATTCTGTCTTCCATCGGTGTCAGCACCCTGCTGTGGGCAGACCTGAGCAACCGCTACGTGTGGGTCGTGCTGCTGGTGACCCTGCTGTTCGGCGCCATCGGCTGGGTCGACGACTACCGCAAGGTGATCGAGAAGAACTCCCGTGGCTTGCCAAGCCGCTGGAAGTATTTCTGGCAGTCGGTGTTCGGTCTGGGCGCGGCGATCTTCCTTTATATGACCGCGACCACGCCGGTGGAAACCACGCTGATCCTGCCGATGCTCAAGGACTACAGCATTCCGCTGGGCGCCGGTTTCATCGTGCTGACCTACTTCGTGATCGTCGGTTCGAGTAACGCGGTCAACCTGACTGACGGCCTCGACGGTCTGGCGATCATGCCAACCGTGATGGTCGGCGGCGGCCTCGGAATTTTCTGTTACCTGTCGGGTAACGTGAAATTCGCCGAATACCTGCTGATTCCTTACGTGCCGGGCGCGGGCGAACTGATCGTATTCTGCGGCGCACTGATCGGTGCCGGCCTCGGATTCCTCTGGTTCAACACCTACCCGGCGCAGGTGTTCATGGGCGACGTCGGTGCACTGGCGCTGGGCGCGGCACTGGGCACCATTGCGGTGATCGTGCGTCAGGAAATCGTCCTGTTCATCATGGGCGGCGTGTTCGTGATGGAAACCCTGTCGGTGGTCATCCAGGTTGCTTCTTTCAAAATGACCGGTCGCCGCGTGTTCCGCATGGCACCGATTCATCATCACTTTGAACTCAAGGGCTGGCCCGAGCCACGCGTGATCGTCCGTTTCTGGATCATCACCGTGATTCTCGTGCTGATCGGCCTTGCCACCCTGAAGCTGAGGTAGAACGAGTGTCTCTGATCGCTTCTGACCACTTCCGCATCGTTGTCGGCCTCGGCAAGAGCGGCATGTCCCTGGTTCGCTTCCTGGCGAACCGGGGCGTGTCGTTTGCCGTCGCCGATACGCGGGACAATCCACCGGAATTGGCCACGCTCAAGCGTGACTATCCGCACGTGGAAGTGCGTTGTGGCGAGCTGGACGTCGAATTCCTGTGCCGTGCCGACGAGCTTTACGTGAGCCCCGGCCTGGCGCTGGCGACCCCGGCCCTGCAAGCCGCTGCAGCCCGTGGCGTGAAAATGGCCGGCGACATCGAGCTGTTCGCGCGTAACGCGCGGGCGCCGATCGTGGCCATCACCGGTTCCAACGCGAAAAGCACCGTCACCACCCTGGTCGGCGAGATGGCGGCTGCGGCCGGCAAGCGCGTGGCGGTGGGCGGCAACCTCGGTACGCCAGCGCTGGAGTTGCTCAGCGATGACGTCGAGCTGTACGTGATGGAGCTGTCGAGCTTCCAGCTGGAAACCACCGACCAGCTCAACGCCGAAGTGGCCACCGTGCTCAACATCAGCGAAGACCACATGGACCGCTACAGTGGCCTGCCGGCGTATCACCTGGCCAAGCACCGGATCTTCCGTGGCGCGAAGCAGTTTGTGGTCAACCGTCAGGACGCACTCAGCCGTCCGCTGATCGGCGAGGGCCAGCCGTGCTGGACCTTCGGCCTGAACAAACCGGATTTCAAGGCTTTCGGCCTGCGCGAAGAAGATGGCGAGAAATACCTGGCCTTCGAATTCCAGAACCTGATGCCGGTGCGCGAACTGAAAGTGCGCGGCGCGCATAACCAGGCCAACGCCCTCGCGGCGCTGGCGCTGGGTCATGCGGTCGGCCTGCCGTTCGACGCCATGCTCGATGCCCTGCGTAACTTCACCGGTCTCGAACACCGCTGCCAGTGGCTGCGTGATCTCGACGGCGTGGGTTACTACAACGATTCCAAAGCCACCAACGTTGGCGCCGCATTGGCCGCCATCGAAGGCTTGGGTGCGGACATCGACGGCAAGGTCGTGCTGATCGCCGGTGGCGACGGCAAGGGCGCCGAGTTCAAGGATCTGCGTGATCCGGTGGCGGCCAACTGCCGCGCCGTGATCCTGATGGGCCGCGACTCCGACAAGATCGGCGCCGCCATCGGTGACGCCGTGCCACTGATTCGCGCGACCTCGCTGGTCGACGCCGTTGCGCAATGCCGCGCGGTCGCCCAACCCGGTGACGTGGTGCTGCTGTCGCCGGCCTGCGCCAGTTTCGACATGTTCAAGAATTACGAAGACCGTGGTCACCAGTTCGTCCGCGCCGTGGAGGATCTGGCATGAGCCTGCGCAATATCATCAAGCCGTACCCGTCGCCGATCATCACCGGCCGTGGCATCGACCTCGACTTCCCGATGCTCGCCGGTTGCCTGGCGCTGCTGGGCCTGGGCCTGATCATGATCGCCTCGGCCTCCACCGAAGTGGCGGCGGCGCAGTCGGGCAGCGCGCTGTACTACATGATTCGCCACCTGATCTACGTGGCGCTGGGCTTGGGTGCCTGCATCATCACCATGATGATTCCGATCGCCACCTGGCAGCGTCTGGGCTGGATGATGCTGATCGGCGCATTCGGTCTGCTGGTGATGGTGATCGTCCCCGGGATCGGCCGTGAAGTGAACGGGTCGATGCGCTGGATCGGTTTCAGCTTCTTTAACGTGCAGCCGTCCGAGATCGCCAAGGTGTTTGTGGTGATCTACCTCGCCGGTTATCTGGTACGTCGGCAGAAGGAAGTGCGCGAGAGCTGGATGGGCTTCTTCAAGCCGTTCATCGTGCTGCTGCCGATGGCAGGCCTGTTGCTGATGGAGCCGGACTTCGGTGCCACCGTGGTAATGATGGGTGCCGCTGCGGCGATGCTGTTCCTTGGCGGGGTCGGGCTATTCCGCTTCTCGCTGATGGTGGTGCTGGCAGTCGGGGCCGTGGTCTTGCTGATCCAGATGCAGCCTTACCGGATGGCGCGTCTGACCAACTTCGCCGATCCGTGGGCTGACCAGTTCGGCGCCGGTTACCAGTTGTCGCAGGCATTGATCGCCTTCGGTCGCGGTGAGTGGCTGGGCGTCGGCCTGGGCAACAGCGTGCAGAAACAGTTCTACCTGCCGGAAGCGCACACCGACTTCGTGTTCTCGGTGCTGGCCGAAGAGCTCGGCGCCGTCGGTTCGCTGTGCACCGTCGCGCTGTTCGTGTTCGTGTGTATTCGTGGCATGTACATCGGTTTGTGGGCGGAAAAAGCCAAGCAGTTCTTCGCCGCTTACGTGGCTTACGGCCTGTCGTTCCTGTGGATCGGTCAGTTCCTGATCAACATCGGGGTGAACGTCGGCCTGCTGCCGACCAAGGGCCTGACCCTGCCGTTCCTCAGTTATGGCGGCAGTTCCCTGGTGATCTGCTGCGCCTGCCTCGGCTTGTTGCTGAGGATCGAGTGGGAGAGTCGGACCCACCTGGGCAGTGAAGAGATGGAGTTCCATGAGAGCGACTTCGCCGAGGAGCCGAACCATGGGCGCTAACGTATTGATCATGGCCGGCGGCACCGGCGGCCACGTGTTCCCGGCGCTGTCCTGTGCCCGTGAATTCCAGGCGCGCGGCTACACCGTACACTGGCTCGGCACGCCACGCGGAATCGAAAACGAACTGGTACCGGCTGCCGGTCTTGAACTGCACCGCATCAATGCCACCGGGTTGCGTGGCAAGGGCAAGCTGTCGCTGCTCAAGGCCCCGTTCATGTTGCTCAAGTCGGTGTGGCAGGCGCGGGCGGTGATTCGCCAGCTGCGTCCGGTCTGCGTGGTCGGCTTCGGTGGTTATGTGACCGGCCCTGGCGGAATCGCTGCGAAACTGGCCGGTGTGCCGGTGATCGTTCACGAGCAGAACGCCGTGGCCGGCACCGCCAATCGGTTGCTGGTGCCGTTCGCCGCCCGGGTGTGTGAAGCGTTCCCCGACACCTTTACTCTGTCGGACACCCGCCGTACCACCGGAAATCCGGTGCGCAGCGAGCTGTTCCGCGAAACATCGCGACCGGCTCTGGCCGGCCGCAAAGCGCGTTTGCTGATCCTCGGCGGAAGCCTGGGCGCAGAACCGTTGAACAAGTTGCTGCCTGAAGCTCTGGCGCAAGTCCCTGCCGATTTGCGTCCGGAAGTGTTTCATCAGGCCGGCAAAAACCACGATGAAGTGACTGCAGAGCGCTATCGCGCCGCCGGCGTGGACGCGCAGGTGCAGCCGTTCATCAAAGACATGGCCCAGGCCTATGGCTGGGCTGACCTGGTGGTGTGCCGCGCTGGCGCGCTGACCATCAGTGAGCTGGCTGCCGTTGGTCTGCCCTCGATGCTGGTGCCTTTGCCCCACGCGATCGACGATCACCAGACCCGCAACGCCGATTATTTGGCCCGTGAAGGCGCAGCCTTCGTGATGCCACAAAGAACGACTGGTGCCGCGGACCTTGCCGCGCGCCTGACAGAGGTCTTGATGCAACCGCAACGACTCGAAGAAATGGCCCAAGCGGCCCGCCGTCTGGCCAAACCCGATGCCACCCGTAGCGTGGTCGATACCTGCCTGGAGGTGGCCCATGGTTGAGAATCAGAAAGCCATGCCACAACCGGAAATGCGCCGCATCCGTCGCATCCACTTCGTCGGTATCGGCGGCGTGGGCATGTGCGGGATTGCCGAAGTGTTGTTGAACCTGGGCTATGAAGTGTCCGGTTCCGACCTGAAGGCTTCGCCGGTGACCGAGCGTCTGGAATCGTTCGGCGCGCACATCTATATCGGCCACCGCGCCGAGAACGCTGCGACCGCCGATGTGCTGGTGGTCTCCAGCGCTGTGAACACCTCCAACCCGGAAGTGGCGACCGCCCTTGAGCGTCGTATTCCGGTGGTGCCGCGTGCCGAAATGCTCGCCGAGCTGATGCGCTATCGCCACGGCATCGCCGTCGCCGGTACCCACGGCAAAACCACCACCACCAGCCTGATCGCTTCGGTGTTCGCCGCTGGTGGCCTGGATCCGACCTTCGTCATCGGTGGCCGTCTGAATGCTGCGGGCACCAATGCCCAGCTCGGCACCAGCCGCTACCTGATCGCCGAAGCCGACGAAAGCGACGCCAGTTTCCTGCACCTGCAACCGCTGGTGGCCGTGGTCACCAACATCGACGCCGACCACATGGCGACCTACGACGGTGACTTCAACAAACTGAAGAAAACCTTCGTCGAGTTCCTGCACAACCTGCCGTTCTACGGTCTGGCCGTGATGTGCCTGGACGATCCGGTGGTGCGTGAAATCCTGCCGCTGGTCAAACGTCCGACCGTGACCTACGGCTTCAGCGAAGACGCCGACGTGCGCGCGATCAATGTGCGTCAGCAAGGCATGCAGACTTTCTTCACCGTGCTGCGCCCGGATCGCGAGCCGCTGGACGTGTCCGTGAACATGCCGGGCAACCACAACGTGCTCAACTCGTTGGCGACCATCTGCATCGCCAGCGACGAAGGTGTCAGCGACGAAGCCATCGTTCAGGGCCTGTCCGGGTTCCAGGGCGTTGGCCGACGCTTCCAGGTCTACGGCGAGCTGCCGGTGGACGGCGGCAACGTGATGCTGGTCGACGACTACGGTCACCACCCGACCGAAGTCGCCGCCGTGATCAAAGCCGTGCGCGGTGGCTGGCCGGAGCGCCGTCTGGTGGTGGTCTAAGATCCGAACCGGAACAGCATCACCACAGACCTGTACGACGATTTCGTCAATGTACTGGCCGACGCCAACGTGCTGTTGCTGATGGAAGTCTATCCGGCCGGCGAAGAGCCGATCCCGGGCGCGGACAGCCGCAAGCTGTGCAACAGCATTCGTCAGCGCGGTCAGCTCGACCCGATCTACATCGAGCGTGGTGTCGACCTCGCACCGCTGGTCAAGCCGCTGCTGCGTGCCGGCGACATCCTGTTGTGCCAGGGCGCCGGGGATATCGGCGGTCTCGCGCCGAAGCTGTTGAAAAGTGAATTGTTCGCCGGCGCCGTGGCGGCGTCGGTCGAGGGGAAGTTGAAATGACTGCTGCCTACGCCAACCTGTTCTCCACCATCGCGCCGAAAGACTTCGGCCGGGTCGCCGTGCTGTTCGGTGGCATGAGTGCCGAGCGTGAGGTTTCGCTGAAATCCGGTAACGCCGTGCTCGACGCGCTGCAAAGCGCGGGCGTGGACGCATTCGGGATCGACGTCGGTGAGGATTTTCTGCAGCGTCTGCTGAACGAAAAGATCGACCGCGCGTTCATCATTCTCCACGGTCGTGGCGGTGAAGACGGTTCGATGCAGGGCCTGCTCGAATGCGCCGGCATTCCCTACACCGGCAGCGGCATCCTTGCCTCGGCACTGGCGATGGACAAACTGCGCACCAAGCAGGTCTGGCACAGCCTCGGGATTCCGACGCCGCGTCACGCCGTGCTGTGCAGCGAAGCCGATTGTATTTCCGCGGCGACGGAACTGGGCTTCCCTTTGATCGTCAAACCGGCGCATGAAGGTTCAAGTATCGGGATGGCCAAAGTGAGTTCTGCGTCCGAGTTGATCGACGCATGGAAAGCGGCCAGTACCTACGATTCGCAAGTCTTGGTTGAACAATGGATTCAAGGTCCGGAGTTCACCATCGCCACCCTGCGTGACCAGGTGTTGCCTCCTATCGCCCTGGGTACACCGCACACGTTCTACGACTACGACGCCAAGTACATCGCCAACGATACCCAGTACCGCATTCCGTGCGGGCTGGATGCCGCCAAGGAGCAGGAACTCATGGATCTCACGGCCAAGGCCTGTGAGGCGCTGGGTATTGCCGGTTGGGGCAGGGCGGACGTGATGCAGGACGCCGACGGGCAGTTCTGGTTCCTCGAAGTAAACACCGCACCGGGCATGACCGATCACAGCCTGGTGCCGATGGCGGCCCGTGCTGCCGGTCTGGACTTCCAGCAACTGGTTCTGGCCATTCTGGCCGCCAGTGTTGAAGGCTCCGGTCATACAGAGGCGCGAGGTTAAGACCATGCAAGGCGCTCATCTCAGACATCAGCCACCCGCACCCGGCCGCAAGCCGGTGCCGCGGGGTGCCAGCCGAATGGTGGCCAAAGAGCCGATGTCCGCGCGCCTGCCGAAAGCCAATTTCGGCTTTCTGAAAAGCCTGTTCTGGCCGGTGCTGCTGGTGGCGCTCGGGTTCGGTACCTACGAAGGCGCGCAGCGTTTGCTGCCGTACGCCGACCGGCCGATCACCAAGATCGCCGTGCAGGGCGACCTGAGCTACATCAGTCAGCAAGCGGTGCAGCAGCGAATCGCCCCGTACGTGGCGTCGAGCTTCTTCACCATTGATCTGGCCAGCATGCGTACCGAGCTTGAGCAGATGCCATGGATCGCCCACGCCGAAGTACGCCGGGTGTGGCCGGACCAGGTGGTGATCCGCCTCGAAGAGCAACTGCCGGTGGCCCGTTGGGGCGACGAGTCGCTGCTCAACAACCAGGGTCAGGCCTTCACGCCAAAGGAGTTGGCGAACTACGAACACCTGCCACAGCTGTTCGGCCCACAACGGGCCCAGCAGCAAGTGATGCAGCAGTATCAGGTGCTGAGCCAGATGCTCCGGCCGCTGGGCTTCTCGATCGCGCGCCTGGAACTGCGTGAACGTGGCAGCTGGTTCCTGACCACCGGTGCCGGCAGCTCCGGCCCCGGCATCGAGTTGCTGCTGGGACGCGGCAACCTGGTGGAAAAGATGCGCCGCTTCATTGCCATCTATGACAAGACGCTTAAAGACCAGATTACGAACATTGCGCGCATCGATCTGCGCTACGCCAACGGCCTCGCTGTTGGCTGGCGGGAACCAGTAGCGCCGACGACTGCCAAACCCTCAGTAGCAAAGAATTAAGAAGTGTGATGAACCATGGCAAACGTGCAAAGCGGCAAAATGATCGTCGGTCTGGATATCGGCACCTCCAAGGTGGTGGCGCTGGTAGGCGAGGTCGCGGACGACGGCACGCTGGAAATCGTCGGTATCGGTACTCACCCGTCCCGCGGCCTGAAGAAGGGCGTGGTGGTGAACATCGAGTCCACCGTGCAATCGATCCAGCGCGCGATCGAAGAAGCCCAACTGATGGCGGGCTGCCGCATTCACTCGGCGTTCGTCGGCGTGGCCGGCAATCACATCCGCAGCCTGAACTCCCACGGCATCGTGGCGATTCGTGATCGCGAAGTGAGCTCGGCTGACCTGGAGCGCGTACTCGACGCCGCCCAGGCCGTGGCGATCCCGGCTGACCAGCGCGTGCTGCACACCCTGCCGCAGGATTACGTGATCGATAACCAGGAAGGCGTCCGCGAGCCTCTGGGCATGTCCGGCGTCCGTCTGGAAGCCAAGGTTCACGTGGTCACCTGCGCCGTCAACGCTGCACAGAACATTGAAAAATGCGTGCGTCGCTGCGGTCTGGAAATCGACGACATCATTCTCGAGCAACTGGCCTCGGCCTACTCGGTGCTGACCGACGACGAAAAAGAGCTGGGCGTGTGCCTGGTCGACATCGGCGGCGGCACCACCGACATCGCGATCTTCACCGAAGGTGCGATCCGCCACACCGCGGTGATCCCGATTGCCGGTGATCAGGTGACCAACGACATCGCCATGGCGTTGCGCACCCCGACCCAGTACGCCGAAGAGATCAAGATCCGCTACGCCTGTGCCCTGGCCAAACTGGCCGGTGCCGGCGAAACCATCAAGGTGCCGAGCGTTGGCGACCGTCCACCGCGCGAACTGTCGCGTCAGGCCCTGGCCGAAGTGGTCGAGCCGCGTTACGACGAACTGTTCACCCTGATCCAGGCCGAACTGCGTCGCAGCGGCTACGAAGACCTGATCCCGGCGGGCATCGTCCTGACCGGCGGTACGTCGAAGATGGAAGGTGCCACCGAACTGGCCGAAGAAATCTTCCACATGCCGGTGCGCCTGGGCGTGCCGCATGGCGTGAAGGGCCTGGATGACGTGGTGCGCAACCCGATTTATTCCACTGGCGTGGGCTTGTTGATGTACGGCCTGCAGAAGCAGTCCGACGGGATCTCGTTCTCGGGCATCGGCAGCCGCGACAGCTACAGCAACGATGAGCCACAAGCGCCGTTGCTGGACCGATTGAAGAAGTGGGTTCAAGGCAACTTCTAAAGCTTTACCGCAACACCGTTACAAAAATGCAGTAGGCGAAAAAACTAGAGAATGTAAGGAGAGGGAAAATGTTCGAACTCGTAGACAACATCCCCGCAAGCCCGGTAATCAAAGTTATCGGTGTTGGCGGTGGCGGCGGCAACGCTGTCAACCACATGGTCAAGAGCAACATCGAAGGCGTCGAATTCATCTGCGCCAACACTGATGCTCAAGCGCTGAAAAACATCGGCGCGCGCACCATCCTGCAACTGGGCACCGGCGTGACCAAAGGTCTCGGCGCTGGCGCCAACCCTGAAGTAGGTCGTCAGGCCGCTCTCGAAGACCGTGAGCGCATTGCCGAAGTCCTGCAGGGCACCAACATGGTGTTCATCACCACTGGCATGGGCGGCGGTACCGGTACCGGTGCTGCGCCGATCATCGCCGAAGTGGCCAAGGAAATGGGCATCCTGACTGTTGCGGTCGTGACCCGTCCGTTCCCGTTCGAAGGCCGCAAGCGTATGCAGATCGCCGACGAAGGCATCCGCATGCTCTCCGAAAGCGTCGACTCGTTGATCACCATCCCTAACGAGAAGCTGCTGACCATCCTTGGTAAAGACGCGAGCCTGCTGTCGGCTTTCGCCAAGGCTGACGACGTACTGGCCGGTGCCGTTCGCGGTATCTCCGACATCATCAAGCGTCCGGGCATGATCAACGTCGACTTCGCCGACGTGCGTACCGTGATGAGCGAAATGGGCATGGCGATGTTGGGCACTGGCTGCGCCAGCGGTCCGAACCGTGCACGTGAAGCGACCGAAGCGGCCATCCGCAACCCGCTGCTGGAAGACGTGAACCTGCAAGGCGCACGCGGCATCCTGGTGAACATCACCGCAGGTCCTGACCTGTCCCTGGGTGAGTACTCCGACGTGGGTAGCATCATCGAAGCCTTCGCTTCCGAGCACGCAATGGTCAAGGTCGGCACCGTTATCGATCCGGACATGCGCGACGAACTGCACGTCACCGTGGTTGCCACCGGTCTGGGCGCGAAAATCGAGAAGCCTGTGAAGGTCATCGACAACACCGTTCACACCTCCATGGCTGCCGCTCAGGTTCAACAACCGGTTCCTGCGCGTCAGGAAGCTCCGGCGGTGAACTACCGTGACCTGGACCGTCCGACCGTCATGCGCAACCAGGCTCAGGCCGGTGCTGCGACTGCCGCGAAGATGAACCCGCAGGACGATCTGGATTACCTGGACATCCCGGCATTCCTGCGTCGTCAGGCCGATTGATGGAATGTATCAGGGCTATGACGGTGATTGGTGTTCAGCAAAGGCTCGGTCTGCTATTATCGCCAGCCTTTGTTGATACCAGTTCGCAATTTGCGCTGAAGCGGCCCAAGCCATGATTAAACAACGCACACTGAAAAATATTATCCGTGCCACAGGTGTAGGCCTGCATTCCGGGGAGAAGGTCTACCTGACCCTCAAGCCTGCGCCTGTCGACACTGGCATTGTGTTTTGTCGCGCTGACCTCGACCCTGTGGTGCAGATTCCTGCCCGCGCGGAAAACGTCGGTGAAACCACTATGTCGACGACGCTGATCAACGGCGACGTCAAAGTGGACACGGTAGAGCACTTGCTCTCGGCCATGGCTGGCCTGGGCATCGATAACGCCTACGTCGAGCTCTCCGCGTCCGAAGTCCCGATCATGGATGGCAGCGCTGGACCGTTCGTATTCCTGATTCAATCGGCTGGCCTGGAAGAGCAGGACGCCGCCAAGAAATTCATCCGCATCCTGCGTGAAGTGACAGTGGAAGACGGCGACAAGCGCGCCACTTTCGTACCGGTCGAAGGGGGGAAGGTGAGCTTCGAGATCGATTTCGATCACCCGGTTTTACGCGCG
>NZ_JBIVMY010000038.1:28603-50875 GCF_044753325.1 Pseudomonas sp. NPDC088414
GGTTTTCCGGGACCGCACCCCATCTGCAATCGAGGATTTTTCCAGCACTTCGATCGTAACACTTGTCAGCCGCGCCCGTACTTTCGGTTTCATGAGTGACATCGAGTACCTGCGCAAGCACAACCTCGCACTCGGCGGCAGCGTTGAAAACGCGATCGTGGTGGATTCCGATGGTGTACTGAACGAAGACGGCCTTCGCTACGAAGACGAATTCGTGAAGCACAAGATCCTCGATGCGATTGGCGACCTGTACCTGCTGGGTAACAGCCTGATTGGTGAGTTCAAAGGCTTCAAGTCCGGTCATGCACTGAACAACCAGCTGCTGCGCAAGTTGATTGAGCAGACAGATGCGTGGGAAGTCGTGACGTTCGAAGACGCCAGCACTGCACCGATCTCTTACATGCGCCCGGTTGCGGCAGTGTAAGTAAAAAACCTCTCTAGTTTTTTGAAGGCCATCCCCGGATGGCCTTTTTTTATGCCTGCGGTTTTTGTGTTGCCTGGGCTGGCCCAATCGCTGGCAAGCCAGCTCCCACAAGTTCTTTGTTGATCTCAAATCTGCAGCACCCCACATACCCATGTGGGAGCTGGCTTGCCAGCGATTGGGCCAGTGCCAGCACCTCGAGGTTTCAGGCCGCCTCCACCACCCGATTGCGCCCACCTTCTTTGGCCTGATACAGCGCCTTGTCCGCCGCAAACAGCAGTTGCTCCAGCGACATCTCGACCGTTGCCGTCCAGGTGCTGATGCCGATACTGACGGTCATCGCCACGTCCGCGCCCTGGACCCTCGGCATCTGCTCGACCGCCTGGCGGATATGTTCGGCAATCTGCCCTGCGCCGCTGCTGTCGGTTTCGGCGAGAATCACCGAGAACTCTTCGCCACCGTAACGGGCGACCAGATCACCCGGTCGTCGCACGTTCGCCGCGATTACCCTGGCCAGTTCGCGCAGCGCCTGATCACCGGCCTGATGCCCATGCCGGTCGTTGAAGGCCTTGAAGTGGTCGGCATCGATCATCATCACCGACAGCGGCTTGCCCGAACGCTGGGCGCGGAACCATTCGTGGCGCAGCGCCTGATCGAGCATCCGCCGGTTGGCCACGCCGGTCAGCGCATCGGTGGCGGCCAGTTGCGCCAGTTCGCGTTCGGCGCGCTGGCGCAGGCGCAGCTCACGGGCAAGCAGCCAGGTCAGCCACAACAGCCCGGCGCAGAGCACGCCGGTGGCGCCGCTGATCAACAGCGCGGTGCGGCGCCAGGTGCCGAACACCTCATCACTGGAGAGCGCGACCATCACTGTCAACGGCAGATTGCCGACCCGCGAATAGGTGTAGAGCCGTTGCTGATGATCCATGCTCGAGGTGCTGGTGAAACTGCCGCTACCATCCTTGTCGCCGAGAATCCGCACCACGTTGGGCCGGTTGCCGAAACTCTTGCCGATGGAGTCGCTTTGCAGATAAGGCTTCTGCGCCAGCAGCACGCCGTCGCTGTTGATGATGTTCAGCGTGCTGTCCTTGCCGATGTCGAGGCTGTTGAACAGTTGATCGAAGTAGTCGAGCTTCATCGACGCCACCGCCACGCCTGCGAACTCACCGGTGTTGGAGGAGATCCGCCGACTGAAGCTGATACGCCATTGA
This sequence comes from Pseudomonas sp. NPDC088414, assembly GCF_044753325.1. Lineage (NCBI taxonomy): Bacteria > Pseudomonadati > Pseudomonadota > Gammaproteobacteria > Pseudomonadales > Pseudomonadaceae > Pseudomonas > Pseudomonas sp. NPDC088414. Next base: position 30,233 of record NZ_JBIVMY010000038.1, read on the forward strand.
TTGGCGTCGTCGCAATCGCAGCGGGTCTTGAACGGGCGGCTGATAAACATGCCGATATCGCGGTTGAAGGCATGGGCGAGAAAATAATCGCGGTCGGCGAAGTTGCCCGGCTTAGGTTCGACCCGCGACGAGTCGGCGACCACATCGCCGTGCTTGTCGAGCAGCAGGATGTCGCCCTTGAAGCGCGCAGTAGTGGAGCGGTCGAACAGCGCCAGATGGCGGATCTGCGGGGTGACATCGCGCAAGTCGTCGCGCTGGGCGGCGGCGATCAGGCCTTGCAAGGTCAGGTCGTACAGCTCGACCGTGCGCAGGACGTCGGCGTCGATCAACTGGGCGATGGTGGTGGCACTGCGGGTGGCCGCTTCCTGAGCGTTGGCGTGCTCACGAATCAGCAGAAAAGTGACGATGCACAGAATCGCGATCACGGTCAGCGAACTGCCGCAGATCAGCAGCAATTCGGGGCGTCCGGTCTTGCCCGCCAGAGGTGGGGTACGGCTCGCGATCATGATGGGCTGTCGGTTGGGGTGAGACTTATAAGAGTAGTTGCACAAACACTGCGGGGGATAACACTAAAACAGATCTACTGTGGCGAGGGGATTTATCCCCGATGGGCTGCGAAGCGGCCCCAAAAAAGGGTCTGCTGCGCAGCCCATCGGGGATAAATCCCCTCGCCACAAAAACCATTTCGATCAAAATTTGTATCAGATCGCAGCTGATTTGATGCTGATCTTAGAAGACGTTGATCGGGTAGTCGACAATCACCCGGTATTCATCGGTATCGGTATCAATCGCGCCGTAACCGTTGCCACCCCGGTTGGTCGCCCATTGCAGGCGTATCGCGAGGTCTTTTGCCTGGCCGCTCTGGACCACGTATTTCAGATCGAGGTCGCGTTCCCAATGCTTGGCGTTACGACCGTCGGCGCTGTACCACGAGGCATAGCCTTTGCTGTCCGGATTGACCTTGGTCAGGTCCACGGTGCCACGCGAATAGGAAACCGCCGAGGTCAGGCCCGGCAGGCCGAGACCGGCGAAGTCGTAGGCGTACTTGAGCTTCCACGAGCGTTCGTTCGGGCCGTTGAAGTCCGAGTACTGTTGCGAGTTATCGAGGTAAACGCTGTCGCCCTGGCTGATGTAGTCGAACGGCGTGTTGCCGTTGACCCGCTGGTACGCAGCGGTGACGCTGTGGTTGCCGATGCCGACGGTGAAATGCAGGCTGTAAGTGTTGTTGTCGATGTTACCCAGCAGCGCGTCGCCGGTGTCCTGCGTGTGATAGAAGTGCAGGCCCGGGTTGAGGCTGACCAGATCGGTCAACTGCCAGGTGTAATCCAGGTCGTAGTAGTACTGGTTCCAGATGTCCTTCAGCTCGGCGGCGTACAGATTGCTGGTCAGCCCTTCGACGCCGCTCCAGGACACGCCGGCCCAGTTCAGGTGACGGCTTTCGTCGCCCTCGGCGAGTTTGCCGTAGGACGTGCCGATGCGCTGGCGACCGCTCTGATTGTACGGCTTGGTAAAACTGGCCTGGCCACCTTCGAACATCCAGCCGTCGAAGCTGTGGTTGGTCAGGCTCACGCCACGAAAGGTCTGCGGCAGCATGCGCGAATCACCGCCGGCAATCACCGGGTTGGTGAGGAACAGGTCACCGGCCTTCAGCTCGGTATCGAACGCGCGCATCTTCAACGTGCCGCCCGCAGTCGAGAACGAGCCCGGCGCTTTGCCGTTGCCATCGCTGATCGGCAGGATGCTCGAGCCATCGGTACCGCCACCGCCGTCGAGCTTCAGCCCGAGCATGGCGTGGGCATCGATGCCGAAGCCGACCGTGCCTTCGGTGTAACCCGACTGGAAGATCCCGAGAAAGCCCTGACCCCACTCGATGTTGTCGTCCGTCTGCTGCAGACGGTTGCGATTCATGTAGTAGTTGCGGGCGTTGAGGTTGAGGCTCGAGCCTTCGACGAAACCTTCCTTGGCGGCTTCGTCGGCATGGGCGGCGGGGGCAATCGTTGCGGCAATTGCAATGAACAACGGAGAGAAGCGGACTGGGTAACGCACTTGCGATGGAGCTCCTTGGGTCAACTGACACTTCAATGTCTTGAGGTGCGGGATGTTTCTTGTTTTTTACAGACGAACCAAACGGCTTTCAGACCACAACGAAAAAAGGCCGCTGAAAATCAGCGGCCTGCAAGGACGACGGTTGAACGGGAAGAGCCAAACAACCGCGTCGAGGGAAATGTTTCGCGGTGCGCGACTCAGCTGTCTTTCTCGGCTGCTTGAGCCTGGGAAGTGGCGGCTTGAGGGGCTTGCGAGGCGTCCTGCGATTTGGCCATCACTTCTGCCTGAGACTGTTCGAAGGCGTGAGCGCGAGCGGCATTCTGCGCGACGAACGACTGCGATTCTTCAGCCATCGCCATTGGCGACAGGATCAATGAGGACAAAACGAAAGCGCTGGCAATACCCATGCTGTTGGACATCTTGAAAACCTTCTTGCTTGGCAAGTGCTGTTTGGTGCGGGCAAAGATAAGGTCGCCGGGCGCCGGGAAACAGCGTGATTTTCATAAATGACTGTTACAGCAGAAGCAAAGATCAACCATGGGTGAACGCCATTCCCTGTGGCGAGGGGATTCATCTCCGATGGGCTGCGAAGCAGCCCTCAATCCTTTGTACTGGTTGTGTCAGGAAGATCGCGATCGCTGATTTTGGGGTCGCTTCGCAACCCATCGGGGATGAATCCCCTCGCCACAGGGGACTTTAATCAGCGATTAAACAGGGAGGTGGATGCCGAAAGTATTCATCCCCCGATCACTGCGCACAAACACATCCCCACCGTGCATCAGCGCAATGGCCTTGACGATCGCCAACCCCAATCCATGGTTGTTGCCGCTGTTGCTGCGCGAGGCATCGACCCGATAGAAGCGCTCGAACAAGCGTGGCAAGTGCTCGCTGGCAATCGGCGATCCCGGGTTGGCCACGCCGATGCTGACCTGATGCTCTTCAACCTCGATGCGCACCTCGATCACCTTGCCCGGCTCGGTGTGCTGCACGGCGTTGCTCAGCAGGTTGATCAGCGCCCGGCGCAGGTGCGCGATCTCGATTCGCACCTGCGCATCGCCGCTCACATGCACCTGCACCTGCGCGTCTTCGAGGATGAAATCCAGGTACTCCAACGTGGTCGCGACTTCATCAGCCAGCGAAGTTTCGGTGAGCTTGGTCGCCTTGCTGCCCTGATCGGCGCTGGCCAGAAACAGCATGTCGTTGATGATCGAACGCAGGCGTTCCAGCTCTTCAAGATTGGATTGCAGCACTTCGAAATAATGTTCGGCAGAGCGTCCGCGCGTCAGTGCGACCTGGGTCTGGCCGATCAGATTGGTCAGCGGCGAGCGCAGTTCGTGGGCGACGTCGGCGTTGAACGATTCCAGGCGCGAATAGGCCTGTTCGACCCGCTCCAGGGTTGAGTTGAACGAGTCGACAAACTGCTCCAGCTCCGGCGGCAACGGTGACATGCGCAGGCGTCCGGCCCGTAGTGGCGGCGCCAGGCGCTGGGCCTCGTGGGACAGTTTGATCAGCGGCTTCAGACCGATCCGCGCCACCCAGTACCCCAGCGCCGAGGCGAGCAGCACACCGACAATGGCCAGGCTGACCAAGGCGATCAGCAGGTTGTTTTGAGTCTCATGAAAGGTCTCGGTATCGATGCCGATCATGAAGCGCAGCGGCGGGCGTTGATCCTTGGCCGGCAGTTCGGTCAGCAGCACTTTCAGCGGATAAGGATGCTCGGGCAATTGCAGGTCATGCATGCCCGTCGGACCTTTGGCGAAGGCGCGGATTCGCGCGTCAGGCTCGCCATACTCGTAACCGGGATCACCACTGACCACCCAGAAACGAATGCGTTTGTCTTCCTCGCCGAGCAGCTTGAGCTTGGCGTTGATCTTCACCCAATGCTCCGGCGTGCCATACCGATTGAGCGCCGATTCCAGCACGCTGTAACGCGCGTCCAGCTCGGCTTCCGGCAGCAGACCCAGGCCCTTGTCGACCTGTTGATACAACGCGCCGCCGATCACCAGAAACACCAGCAACGCCACCAGCGTGAACATCCCGCTCAAACGCAGGGCAATCGAATTACTGGACACCACGGCTCTCCAGCACATACCCCATGCCGCGAATGGTGTGCAGCAGTTTCTCGTCGAACGGCCCGTCGAGCTTGGCCCGCAGACGTTTGATCGCGACTTCGACGACGTTGGCGTCGCTGTCGAAATTGATGTCCCAGACCATCTCGGCAATCGCGGTTTTCGAAAGGATTTCACCTTGGCGGCGCGCCAGTACGCTGAGCAGCGAGAACTCTTTCGCCGTCAGATCCAGCCGCGTGCCGGCGCGGGTGGCCTTGCGGCTGATCAGGTCGATCCACAGGTCGGCGATGCTCACCTGCACCGGTTCATGGCCGCCGCTGCGCCGGGTCAGCGCTTGCAGGCGGGCCACCAGTTCGAGGAAGGAAAACGGCTTGCCGAGGTAATCGTCGGCGCCGTCGCGCAGGCCCTTGATCCGGTCTTCGACGCGCTCGCGGGCGGTGAGCATGATCACCGGGGTCTGCTTGCGCGCACGCAAGGCGCGCAGCACGCCAAAGCCATCCAGGCCCGGCAACATCACGTCGAGAACGATCACCGCGTAGTCGCTTTCCAGCGCTAGGTGCAGGCCCTCGACGCCGTCGCGGGCCAGATCCACGGTGTAACCCTGTTCCGTCAGACCGCGGTGCAGATAGTCCGCGGTTTTTTCCTCGTCTTCGATAATCAGAACGCGCATGACCCTGCCTCAGTCTGTGGTCGCCAGTGCCGTCGTGGGCATTGGTTTGGGCCTGTGGAACAGCCGCTCAAGCCACAAGTATATGACCGGCGTGGTAAACAGCGTCAGCATCTGGCTGACCAGCAAGCCGCCCACCACCGCGATCCCCAGCGGCTGGCGCAATTCGGCGCCGGTGCCGTAACCGAACATCAGCGGCAACGCGCCGAGCAGCGCGGCGAGGGTGGTCATGATGATCGGCCGGAACCGCGTCAGGCACGCTTCGAAAATCGCATCCTGCGGCGCCAGTCCGCGATTGCGCTGGGCTTCCAGCGCAAAGTCGATCATCAGGATGCCGTTCTTCTTGACGATACCGATCAGCAACACCAGCCCGATCAACGCCATGATCGAAAAATCCTGACCGCAGATCCACAGCATGATCACTGCACCGAGGCCCGCCGCCGGCAGCGTCGAGATGATTGTCAGCGGATGCACGAAGCTTTCATAAAGCACGCCGAGAATGATGTACACCGCCACCAACGCCGCGAGAATCAGCCACGGCTGACTGGCCAGCGAACTCTGGAACGCCTGCGCCGCGCCCTGGAAGTTGCCGCTGATGGCGGTGGGCATGCCGATCTCGGCCTTGGCCTGATTAAGCAGAATTACCGCATCACCCAACGCCACGCCGGGCGCGAGGTTGAACGACAGGTTGGCGGCCGGGAACATGCCGTCATGGGCAATCGACAGCGGGCCGATGGTCGGTGCATCGAATTTGGCCAGCGCCGACAGCGGCACCATCTCGCCACTCAGCGGCGAGCGCAGGTAGAAATAGTTGAGGCTTTCGGCCTTGCCGCGCTGCTTGGTGTCCAGTTCCAGAATCACGTTGTACTGGTTGACCTGGGTCTGGAACTCGTTGATCTGGCGCTGCCCGAAGGCGTCGTACAGCGCCTCGTCCACGTCACTGGCAGTCAGGCCGAAACGCGCGGCGGCGCTGCGGTCGATGCTGATGTGGGTGATGCTGCCGCCCAGTTGCAGGTCGTTGGAAATATCGCGGAATGCCGGGTTGCTGCGCAGTTTTTCGGTCAGGCGCTGGGTCCAGGTGGCGAGGGTCGCGCCGTCGTTGCTCTTGAGCACGTATTGGTACTGTGCGCGGCTCGGGCCGGAGCTCAAGTTGATGTCCTGGCCGGCGCGCAGGTACAGGACGATGCCCGGGACTTTCATCAGTTGTGGACGAATGCGGTCGATGAACTGGCTGGCCGAGACGTCGCGGTCGCCGCGTTTTTTCAAAGCAATCCAGAAACGCCCGTTGGCGATGGTCTGGTTGCTGCCGGACACACCGACCGAGTGCGAGAACGCCTGCACGGCCGGGTCGGCGGCGACGATTTCGGCCATCGCCAGGTGTTTTTTCACCATGTCGCCGTAGGAGATATCCGCCGCGGCTTCGGTGGTGCCGAGGACAAACCCGGTGTCCTGCACCGGGAAAAAACCCTTGGGGATAAAGATGTAGCCGGCAATCGCCATTGCCAGCGACAGGCCGAACACGCCGATCATCAGCTTCTGATGGGCGAGGGCGCGGCGCAGGCCTTTTTCGTACCAGGCCAGCAAGCGTTCGCTGAAGCCCGGTTTGTCGTGGGCGTGGTGCACCGGTTTGCGCATGAACAGCGCTGCCAGCGTCGGCGCGAGGGTCAGCGACACCACCACCGAAATCAAAATGGTCGAGGTCGCCGTCAGGGCGAACTCCTTGAACAGCCGCCCGACCACGCCGCCCATGAACAGCAGCGGAATGAACGCCGCCACCAGCGAAAAGCTGATCGAAACCACGGTGAAACCGATCTCGCCGGCACCTTTGACCGCCGCTTCGCGCATGCTGTCGCCGGCTTCCAGATGCCGGTGGATGTTCTCCACCACCACAATCGCATCGTCCACGACAAACCCGACCGCAACGACGATCGCCACCAGCGTCAGGTTGTTCAGGCTGAACCCCAGCAGGTACATCAGGGCGAAACTGGCGGTCAGCGACACGCCGAGCACGGCCGAGACGATCATGGTCGCCGACAACTGGCGCAGGAACAGCGCCATCACCGCCACCACCAGCAGAATCGCGATCAGCAGGGTGATCTCGACTTCATGCAGCGAAGCGCGGATGGTCTGGGTGCGGTCGATCAGGGTTTTCACCTGCACCGAGGCCGGGAGCATGGCTTCGAGGCCGGGCAGGGCGGCTTGAATGCGGTCGACGGTTTCGACGATGTTCGCCCCCGGTTGCCGCGATATGACCAGGTTCACCCCGGGTTGATCACCAGCCCAGGCCTGCACGTAGGCATCTTCCGAACCGTTGACGACTTTGGCGACATCGCGCAGGTGAACCGGGGCGCCGTCCTTGTAGGAAACGATGAGTTGGCTGTAGTCCTCAGGGTGGAACAACTGGTCGTTGGTCGACAGCGTCGAGATGCTCGATTCGCCGTACAACGCACCTTTGGCCAGGTTGAGGCTGGTCTGCTGGATTGCCAGCCGGATGTCGGCCAGGGTCAGGCCAATCGCCGCCAGTTTGTCGGCCGAGGCTTGCACGCGGATCGCCGGACGTTGCTGACCGGTGATGTTGATCTGGCCTACGCCGTCGATCTGACTGATCTGACGCGAGAGCAGGGTTTCCACCAGATCGCTGAGTTCGGTGCCGGGCATTTGCGTCGAGCTGACGCTGAGGATCAGCACCGGGCTGTCGGCCGGGTTGACCTTCTTCCAGGTCGGCAGGGTCGGCATGTCCTTGGGCAGCTTGCCGGCGGCGGTATTGATTGCGGCCTGCACTTCCTGGGCGGCGGTGTCGATGCTCTTGTCGAGGGTGAATTGCAGGGTCAGCAGGCTGGAGCCGAGCGCACTGCTGGAGGTCATCTGGGTCATGCCGGGGATGGCGCTGAATTGCACCTCCAGCGGCGTGGCGACGGATGAGGCCATGGTGTCGGGGCTGGCGCCGGGCAACTGCGCCGAGACCTGAATTGTAGGAAATTCTGCTTCCGGCAGTGGGGCAATTGGCAGGCGCGGGAAGGCAATCACGCCGACCAGCACCAATGCGATGGTCAGCAGAATCGTCGCGACCGGGTGATCGATGCACCATGTGGAGACGCCTTTGTGCTCCTTCATGGCTTCGGCTCCGCTTGCACCACCTGCGGCGGCTCGCTCATGACCTGCACGGTCGAACCGGGTTTGAGCCGCGACTGACCGTCACTGACCAACTGATCGCCAGCCTTTACGCCTTTGATGATGTCCTGCCCGCTACCCTGATAAACCATCTGCACTTGTACGGCTTCGACCTTGTCGCCATTCACGCGATAGACGAAGTGTTGATCGAGACCGCGCTGTACGACGGTGGGCGGCACCACCAGCGCATCCTTATCCAGCGCCGTCTGAATTTTTACCGTCACCAGCAGGCCCGGCCAGAGTTTCTGGCTGGCGTTATCGAACTCGGCCTTGGCGCGGATGGTGCCGGTGTTGGCGTTGATCTGATTGTCGATCAGGGTCAGGTGGCCTTCGCCGAGCAGGTTGCCGGTTTCGCCGTCGGTGTCGGCGCCGATGTAGGCCTTGACCTGCGCACGCTGCGGATCGTTGATCAAGCCCTGCAGGGTCGGCAGCATTTGCTGGGGCAGCGAGAACTCGACGGCGATCGGGTCGATCTGGGTCACGGTGAACAGGCCGGCGGTGTCGGTCATGCGCAGGAAGTTGCCTTCATCGACTGTACGAATACCGACGCGGCCGGTGACCGGGGAGCGGATCTGCGTGTAGGAAAGTTGTACCTGCGCCGAGTCAATCGAAGCCTGGTTGCCTTGGGCGGTGGCTTTCAGTTGGTTGACCAGTGCCTGTTGCTGGTCGTAGGTCTGCTTGGAGACGCCGTCGTCGACGCTGAGCAGTTTGTAGCGCTTGAGGTTGACCAGGGCGACCTGCAATTGCGCCTGGCTTTCGCCCAGTTGTGCGCGGGCCTGGTCGAGGCTGGCGCGGATCGAGCGGTCGTCGATGGTGGCGAGCAGGTCGCCGGCCTTTACCAGTTGGCCTTCCTTGACGAGGATTTTGGTGAGGATGCCGTCGACTTGCGGGCGCACTACGACGCTGTGCAATGAGAGCACCGAGCCGATGCCGCTGGTGTAGCGGGGGACGTCTTTTTCGCTGACCGTGACCACGCGGACCGGGATGGCGGTCGGGGTGGCCAGTTTGGTCGGGGCGGGTTTCAGTGCCCACCATGCGCCTGCGGCGGCCAGGGCGATTACTAGGGCTAGCAGGGCTTGGTTTTTTTTGATTCGCATGAAATGGGGCGCCAAGGGCTGGAGTTTGGGCAGGTTGGGTATTTATAAACTTGTTTGGGGGTCAGGAGGGTGACGGCTGGCTGTCAGCGCTGTCAGTTTCGCCGGGGTGGATATCCGTTTCTGCGGGTGTGGCTGATTACGGTTCCGCCCTTACGGCGGGTCACTTTTGACAAACGCCCGGAAGCCGGCCCAGTAAAAAGTAACCAAAAAGGCTTGCTCCTGCGTTCGGCCCGCTCGCTGGGGCTCGGGGTTCCTTCGCTGCGGGATCGATCCGGGCGCAGCGCCTACGGTTTGCTTCGCTGCACCTCCTCTCGCTGTGTTTGGCTGCGCCAAACGGTCGCTGCGCTCCCACGCCCGGATCAATCCCTCCACTCAGCCTTCCGACGTCGCCCGTGGATCAAGATCAAGATCAAGAGCGGCAGCCGAGCTTGCGCTCATCCTGGAGTGGGGCGGCATGCGCCGCGTGCGGGTTGTATTTATCTTCCCTGTAGGAGCTGCCGCAGGCTGCGATCTTTTGATCTTGCTTTTGCTTTTGCTCTTTTGTGGGAGCTGGCTTGCCAGCGATGGCGGCCTGACAGCCGACCAAGGTTTTGCGGATTGCATACGATCCCATTGTAGGAGTGAGCCTGCTCGCGATGGCAGCCTGACAGCCGACCAATCTCTGGCAGGTGTACTCGATTCAACTGTGGGAGCGAGCTTGCTCGCGAAGAGGTCTGTCCAGTCAGCCGATTACATTGATCTGTTTAATTTTGTGCCAAACAACCAGAACCTTCCCACAAGGTTTTCAGGTTGTCCGTCGGAAGCGGGGTCTCTAGGCTTTGGTTGTCGCTGCAAATTCAGCGATCGGGTGTGGAAACCCGATTCAAGTAGAAACAATGCACCAGCACCGTAATCGTTGCCGGCGTCTTTTTTCGTCTGCAAACTGCGTCGCGGCGGCTGTGCGTGGGCAGACTTCGGTCTGGCCGGTTGCCTACTTATCGGTTTTCCACCCCGCGCACAGTTGCCACCTTTTGTCGTGTGGAAACGACAAAGGCTGGCTCCCAAATACAAGTAGGAGCTACCCATGGATAAACTGATTCCAGACCCACCCCCCGAACCTAAAACCCCACTCGCCGAAGCCATCCGCGCAGAAGACCTCGCCCAAAACCGCGAAGCCATCAAACGCGCGCTCGACTTTTACCTCTGTCCGCAACCCGCCCAGCCGCGACAGCCAAGCACAATGTTTCTGGTCAACCCAGCTATCGACACCGAAACCCTGCTCGCCCACGCTTACGAATCGTTGGCCTCTGTCAGTGCCATGGCCAGCAATTTCGCCAATGAACTCGGTGGTCCGCAACGCAGCACGGCGCTGGCGATCCAGCAGATCGTGATGCTCGCCGAACTGGCGGTGAACCGGGCGCTGGATCGGGTTGATCCACGCACTTGATCCGTCCAGGCACCGCGTCATCCTTCATCGCGAGCAGGCTCACTCCCACTCACCTGTGGGAGCGAGCCTGCTCGCGAAGACGTCTGTGCGGGCGACGCATCTCTGCCGGCTCTTGTTGTTAGCCGGTCCCAAAAAGGGACCGATCATTCCCGATTCGGGAAACATTGCACCTACCTCTAAACCGTTCGGCGTGCGCTGCAAATCTTCAGGTGCTGTCGCAAGGCGCGCAGGTATACTGCGCGCCTTCGCGGCTCACTGTTCGGGCCCGACTTTTTGCTTTGCGGAGCTTTTATGACTTCCCCGACCCAACCGCCGGTTGACGACGCCGTGAGCGATGTCCCGGCTGAACTGGCTGACGCCAGCGAAACCAAACCCGAGATCCCGGCTTTCAAGTTCCCGTTCAAACCAGGTGAACTGGCGGCCGCCAAGGGTTCGAATCAGCCGTGGTACAAGAACGGCGCCAAGAATGGCCACACCAAGACCCCGGGCATGGCGCCGCCGGGTACCCGTCGCTCGATGGGCAAGCGCTGAGTTTCACCCCGCCTTCAGCCATCGGCTGCGATTTTCGGTCGCAGTGATGGCTAAGTGCTCAGATCCTGAGCCAGATCAATATTTGACCAATTGGTGCGCTTAGAGTCAGCAGCCCTGCCGACTCTTCCCATAAAACGAGCGCGCCATTCATGAAGATCAATCTCCCGGTAACCGGCCGTAACGTCGATGTGGCGCTGGATGCGAACATTCTTTCGACCACCGATCTGACCAGCGCGATCACCTACGCCAACGAAGACTTCATCAGAATCAGCGGTTACAGCCGCGACGAATTGCTTGGCACACCGCATAACCTGCTGCGCCACCCGGACATGCCGGCGCAGGCGTTTGCGCATATGTGGCAGACGCTAAAGGGCGGCCGCTCGTGGATGGGGCTGGTGAAGAATCGTTGCAAGAATGGCGATCACTATTGGGTCAGCGCGTATGTCACGCCGGTGACGCAGAACGGCGTGGCGGTGGAGTATCAGTCGGTGCGCACCCGGCCTGATGCGCGGCAGGTGGCGGCGGCTGAGCGCGCATATGCGCAGTTGCGCGGTGAGTCGAAGGGGCGGCGGGCGCTGCCCGGGCTTGGTTTGCGCGGCAAGGTCACGGCGTCGGCCAGTGCTTTGCTGGGGCTGGTGTTGGGGATTGAAGCCTGGTTGCGCCCGGAGTCGGCGTGGATCGACGGGGTGCTGTTTGTCTGCGGCAGTAGCCTTTGTGCGTTGGGTGCGCGCTGGATCTTGCGGCCGCTGGAGCGGCTGAGCGAACGGGCGCGGCAGGTTGCGGACAATCCGTTGAGCCAGAGCATTTACACCGGGCGCCGCGATGAAATCGGCCAGATCGAATTCGCCCTGCAGATGCTCGAAGCGCAGGTCGGCGCGGTGGTCGGGCGTATCGGCGATGCGTCGCAACAGTTGGCCGGGCATGCGGCGCAATTGGTCGATCATCTGCAAAGCAGCCACAGCAGTTCGCTGGCGCAACAGGCCGAAACCGATCAGGTGGCGGCGGCGATTCATCAGATGGCCGCCAGCGTCGCGCAGGTTGCCAGCCATGCGCAGCAGGCGTCGGTGGCGGCGGACATGGCCGGGACGGAAACCCGAGAAGGGCATTTGCTGGTGGGCGAGAGTCGCAGCGCGGTGCTGCGTCTGGCCGAAGAACTGCGACGGGCGACCGAGGTGATTCATCAGCTCGAAGGCCACAGCAGCGAGATTTCCGGGGTGCTGGAGGTGATCCGCAGCATCGCCGAGCAGACCAATCTGCTGGCGCTCAACGCGGCGATCGAGGCCGCACGGGCCGGGGATGCCGGGCGCGGCTTCGCGGTGGTGGCCGATGAGGTGCGCGGGCTGGCGCAGCGCACGCAGCAGTCGACCAATGAGATTCAGCGGATGATCAGCACCCTGCAGAACGGCGCGCGGGATGCGGTGCTGGTGATGCAGCAGAGCAGCGAGCATGTGGATAACAGCGTCGAACAGGCCCAGCGCGCGGCGCGGGCGCTGGACGGGATCAGTGAGCGGGTCGAGCAGATCACCGAAATGAGCCTGCAGATTGCCGCAGCGGTGGAGCAGCAGAGCGCGGTGAGCGAAGCCATTAATCGCAACATCGTCAGCATCCGCACGGCGTCGGAATTGACGGTGGATGAAGGGCGGCAGAGTCAGCGCAATTCGGAAGATGTGGCGGGGCTGGCGGGGGATTTGCGGTTGTTGGCGCGGGAGTTCTGGGGGCGGCGGCAGGTTCGGGATTGATGCTGCTCTCACTGGCCTCATCGCTGGCAAGCCAGCTCCCACAGGTTTCTGCGTCGTGCACAAATTATGTGAACACTCGAGAACATTGTGGGAGCTGGCTTGCCAGCGATGAGGCCAGTCCAATCACCTTGAATTTTGGATCAAGCCGCGCGCAGCGAAATAAACGCATACGTCTGCGCCGGCTCCGTCACCACCTGTGCGCCGGCCGCCACCAATTGCCCGGCAACGTCGTCCCCGGACAAATGAAACAGCCATTCACTGGATTCCGTATTCAGTGGCTGTGCTGCAACCTGATCGATCACGGCCGCGAACGCGTCCATCTGCGGCAAATACGCGGTAAACCCGTCGCCCTTGAGCGCCGTGGTGCGAATCCCCAGCGCCGCGCAGATCGCATCTTTGATCCGGATGTCATCACGATCCGCCTGACGTGAGCGCTGGATCAGCTCCAGCAGTTCCTGATCGACCAGCTCTCCACCGACAATCAGCAGCGGCCCCTGTTGCCACGACTCTGGCGGGCAATCCTTGGCGGCCGGGTTGAGCGGGATGTGCGGGTTGATTTCCGCCGGATAAATCCTGCACACCAATGGCCGGCGTTCGTAAATGCGGCACAGGTTTTCTTCGTCAAGATTCCGGCAGCGCCCGACGTTGTACGCGGCGAAGGTGATGGCCACGTGGGCCTCGGCCGTGCCGCTGCGCACCACCAGCGAACGCCGCTCGGCGTGTTCACGCTGCTGCGCCGGCAGGCCCAGGCCGTTGCCCAGAAAAGCCTCCACCAGCACGATCACCTGACCGCCATCCGCCGCCCACATGCGGGCTTCGGCGAGGGTCAGGGGCACATGGTGGTCGGTGCAGCATTTGCCGCAACCGACGCAGGAAAATGTCGTATTCATTGCACGATCAATCTTCAATCAGAGTGTGAAACGGCGACGTAAAGTCGCCAGGCTGAGGCTGATCGAAGCAAGTTGTGCGCCAGCCCTCAAGGCTTGGCGGTCGGACGGATCGAGTCCCATTCGGTGACGAACGCGGTTTTCGACTTTTTGCTGTACAGGCACAGCTCAGTGCCTTGCTGGCCTTTCATGTGTTTTTGCGGGTATTGGCCTTGCAGCAGCACGGCGGTGTAGCCGACGCGGTCATCGAATTGCGCGGGTGTGCCGACGGGTCTGGCGTCTTTCAGGCCGCTGGTCTTGGTGCAACTGGCGAGCACGGTTTTGTCATAGGCAGCCCAGGCGTCGGGGCTGGAGGCGTGGGCCTGGGAGGTGAGGCCGGTGAGGCAGAGCAGGCTCAGGGTGAGGGTTTTCATGGGGCGGCATCCTTGGTCTTGAGGGTCCAGAGGTTGGAGTATGCCTAAAGCGTTTTGTTGCCTGAGGCGCCGCTAAAAGATCGCAGCCTGCGGCAGCTCCTACAGGGAAGCGCGTTCTTTGTAGGAGCTGCCGCAGGCTGCGATCTTTTGACTTTGAATCAGTCCGGCACGATTTCCCGGCGAACCACAAACATCCCGGCACTTTCATACAAACGCTGCGCCCGCAGGTTGTCTTCCAGCACCTTCAAATCGACAAAACCTTCGCGGCGTTGCTGAAACACCTTGAATGCATTCAGCAGCAGCGCTCGACCCAGTCCACGACCCTGAGCGCGCGGATGCACCACCAGATTCTTGATGTAGGAACTGGTCCAGCATTGCGCCACACCAACCACGCCCTCAGCGTCTGTGGCAATCCAGCACAGGTGGGGATCGTATTCGGCATCGCTTTCGAACCGCTGTTGCCACTCGTCCAGCGCTGGCACGCGACCACCGCCCTCGCGGTAACCGAGTTGCATCAATTGATGCACGGTCGCCGCCAGTTCCGGACGATAAGTGCTTAGCTCAATACCTTCCGGCCAGTGGATGGCCGGCACGCCTTGGCGAAGGTCGCGCCGCATCAAAAAGCAGTAAGTCTGGCCCAAGACTCAGTGACCGTTGGCTGCAACGTGTTTAGCCGCTTCGATCAGACGTTGGGTCAGCTCCGGCGACGAGAACTTGGTCAGCACCGCGTTGGCCCCGGCCAACCGGGCCTTTTCGCTGTTCATCGCACTGTCGAGCGAGGTGTGCAGCAGCACGTAGAGGTGGGCGAAGTCCGGCGTCTCGCGCAGGGTGCGGGTGAAGGCGTAGCCGTCCATCTCGGACATTTCGATGTCGGAGACGATCAGGTTGATCTGTTGCGCGGTGCCTTGCAGATCCAGCAGGCAATCGATGGCTTCCTTGGCACTGCGCGCGGTGTGGCATTGCAGGCCGAGGTTGCGCAGTGTGTGCACCGATTGCTGCAGCGCCACCTGGCTGTCGTCGACCACCAGAATCCGTGCGTTGCCGAGCACTTCGGCGTCTTCCATGCTCAGGTCGGTCGGGGCCATTTCGATTTGCGCCGGGGCGATGCTGTGGATGACTTTCTCGATGTCCAGCACTTGTACCAGTGTGCCGTCGACCGAGGTCACGCCAGTGATGTAGGCGCGCGAGCCGCCGGAGCCGAACGGCGGCGGCTTGATGTCGGTGGTCAGGCAATGGACGATTTTGCTCACCGCCTGCACATGCAGACCCTGCTTCGAACGGCTGACGTCGGTGACAATCAGGCAGCCGCCGTTCGGGTCTTCCAGCGGTCGCTCGCCGATGGCTCGGCTGAGGTCGATCACCGACAGCGATGCGCCGCGCAGCGTGGCAATGCCTTTGATGTGCGGATGCGACTCGGGCATTTTGGTCAGCGGCGGGCAGGGGATGATTTCACTGACTTTCAGCAGGTTGATCGCCATCAGCTTGCCGCTGCGCAAGGTAAACAGCAGAAGCGAAAGTGAATCTGCGCGGGCTTTGGTGGAAGACATATAAACCTTCTGTGGAAAAAGGTGATGGGCGAGGGTGCAAATCGCCAGAAACTATTGATGCCGGGTTATCGGCGTTAATGGGGTGGGCTTTAGGTCGGTTATCGGCTGGCGGCAGATCCAAAGCCCCTCACCCCAGCCCTCTCCCGAAGGGAGAGGGGGCCGAACGAGGTGTCTGGCGCTGTACATCGACCTGAATGATCGAGTCGATTATGGATTCAGTACAGATCTCTCACGTCGGCGGAATTCTTGAATATCCCCCAATCAGTCCCCTCTCCCTCCGGGAGAGGGTTAGGGTGAGGGTGTGCTTTTAGCTCTTCATCCCCAACCGCTTGGCCATCCGCCCAAGATTCGCCCTATCCAGCCCCAACTCTCGCGCCGCGCTCGCCCAGTTATTCTGATTGCGTTCCAGCGCCGCACTGATCAAGCGGCGCTGATACTCCTCAGTGGCGCTGCGCAAGTCGCCATTGATCAGCGGTGCCACGGCTAAAATATTGGCAGTAGGCTCAACCGAGTTATCCACAACCTCGCGCGGCAAATCCAGATCCGCCGCGCTCAAGCTGAGAATCTTCGGCCGTACCTTGCAGTTGCCCAGCGCTTTCAGCGCGCTGCGGCCAATCAAGTGTTCCAGTTCACGCACGTTGCCCGGCCAAGTGTAGGCGAGCAGCGCGTCCTGAGCGTCGCTGCTCAGGCGCAGGCTGTTGAGGCCCATGCGCGAGCGGTTCTGTTCCAGAAAGAAGCCGCTGAGCAACAACACGTCGCGCCCGCGATCACGCAACGCCGGCACTCGCAGCGGGTACACGCTCAGGCGGTGATAGAAGTCAGCGCGGTAGCGGCCGCTGCGCACTTCTTCGGCCAGATCGCGGTTGGTGGCGGCGATCAGGCGCACGTCGACCTGATGTTCCTTGTCCGAGCCGAGCCGCTGCAACTGACCACTTTGCAGCACCCGCAGCAACTTGGCCTGCACGGTCAGCGACAGTTCGCCGACTTCGTCGAGAAACAACGTGCCGCCATTGGCCAGTTCGAACTTGCCGCGGCGGTCGCTGGTGGCGCCGGTGAAGGCACCGCGCACGTGGCCGAACAGTTCGCTCTCGACCAACGTATCGGGCAGGGCGGCGCAGTTGAGGCTGATGATCGGTTTGTCGGCGCGCGGCGAGGCGGCGTGGATCGCTTGCGCCACCAGTTCCTTGCCGACCCCGGTTTCGCCGGTGATCAGCACAGTCAGGTCGCTGCCGCCGACCAGATTGATTTCCTCCACCAGACGCTTGTGCGCCTTGCTCTGGCCGATCATTTCGCGCTGCTGCTGACCACTGGCCTGCCGGTAGACCTCGGCGCGCTGATGCTCATCCTCGGCGCGCAACGCCAGGCGTTCGATGCGCTCGGCAGCGTTGACCGTGGCCGAGGCGAGGCTGGCGAAGGCTTGCAGGGCGTCGAGTTCGATCGGCTCGAAACGCTCCGGGTCGAGGGCGTCGAGGGTGATCAGGCCCCAGAGTTTTTCATCGACGAACAGCGGACAGCCGAGGCAGTCGTGCACTTCCAGATGATCGCCCAATCCATCGACCAAGCCGTCGTACGGATCAGGCAAGTCGCTGTCGGCGGCGAACCGGGTCGGTCCGGCGCCGTCCAGCAGGATCTCGAAACGGGGATGTTCGCTGACCTTGAAGCGCCGGCCGAGGGTGTCGGTGCTCAAACCGTCCACCGCCAGCGGCACCAGCCATTCGCCGTCCAGGCGCAGCAACGCGGCGGCATCGCACGGCAGCAGGGCGCGCATGGCTTCGAGCAGGCGCCGATAGCGCTCGCCCTCGGGCAGTTCGCGAGACAGGTCGGAGACCAGTGGCAGTAAAGCGGTGAGCAGGGATTTGGCGGTCATGGTCTTGTAGTCAAAGAGACTCGATGTAGTCGCGATGACTATATGTGTGTTTGAGTCTAAATGACTACTTATAAATTAAATCATTGATTTATAAAGATAAAAAATCTGGCATGAAAACTGATAAGTACAGGGTAATTCTCAAAAAAGCTCAGGAGTCACTCTTATGCTTAGCGTCCAGGATCGTGCCATCGTCAAATCCACTGTGCCTCTGCTGGAAAGCGGTGGTGAAGCGCTGATCACCCACTTCTACCGCATGATGCTCTCTGAATATCCTGAGGTTCGCCCGCTGTTCAACCAGGCGCACCAGGCCAGTGGCGATCAGCCGCGTGCGTTGGCTAACGGCGTGTTGATGTACGCCCGACACATCGATCAGCTCGACCAGTTGGGCGATCTGGTGGCGAAGATCATCAACAAGCACGTAGCCCTGCAGATTCTCCCGGAGCACTACCCGATTGTCGGCACCTGCCTGCTGCGGGCCATTTCCGAAGTGCTCGGCGACGAGATCGCTACGCCGGAAGTAATGAGCGCGTGGGGCGCGGCTTACGGGCAACTCGCCGAGATCCTGATTGGCGCCGAAGCCGCGATTTACGACCAGAAAGAACAAGCGGTCGGCGGCTGGCGCGGGGCGCGGGAGTTCATCGTGGTGGACAAGGTCGAGGAGAGCGCGGAAATCATCTCGTTCTACTTCGAGCCTGCGGACAAAGGTCCGATCCTTGCTGCAGAGCCGGGTCAGTACATCGGCATGAAGCTGATCCTCGATGGTGAAGAAATCCGCCGCAACTATTCGCTGTCGGCGCTGGCCAATAAAGGTCAGTACCGCATCAGCGTCAAACGCGAACCGGGTGGTCGTGCATCCAACCACTTGCATGATCAACTGCACGTCGGCGCGAGCATTCAGCTGTTCCCGCCATCGGGCGAGTTCACTCTGACCAAGAGCGACAAGCCGTTGGTGCTGATCAGTGGTGGCGTCGGCATTACCCCGACTCTGGCGATGCTCGAAGCAGCGCTGCAAACCGAGCGCCCGGTGCACTTTATCCACTGCGCGCGCAACGGCAGCGTGCATGCGTTCCGCGACTGGATCGATGGGTTGGCGGTGCGTCATCCACAGCTCAAGCGCTTCTATTGCTACGCCGAGGATGACGGCGTGAGTCCGGCGGCGGACAGGGTCGGGATCCTCAGTCAGGAGCAGTTGGGCGAATGGCTGCCGGCGCAACGGGATGTCGACGCTTATTTCCTTGGGCCGAAAGGCTTCATGGGGGCGATCAAGCGGCATCTGAAAGCGCTGGGGGTGCCGGAGCAGCAGAGCCGTTATGAGTTTTTCGGGCCGGCGGCGGCTTTGGAATAATCCTTAGGACTGAGTCGCCCTCATCGCGAGCAGGCTCACTCCTACATGGGCGGTGGCGTACATGAAAATGGTGTACGACGCAGATCCCTTGTAGGAGTGAGCCTGCTCGCGAAGGCCGTTACGCGGTCTCGATCTTAAATTCTGTTTAAAGGTTAATCGTTTCTTAACCGGCTTATCGTTTATTCCCCCCGATGCTGATGACAGACGCGCGTTCGTCTGGCTGATCAGGATCGCCCCGGTCGCACGCCATCTTTCCTCGCCGTGGTACGTTCAAGGCTCTCAACGGGCTGGGTCAGCGTGTAGACTTCCGGGCAACCGATATCTATCAGATCGACAACGGTCGCATCGCGGCCGATGGGCATATCGAAGACAACATCAGCCTGATGGCGCCACTGCAAGCGCAGCCGCCGATCAGCTGAACCATGGACATACAAGGGAAACGCGATGAGCGAGGAAACGATTCGACTGGGACGTGAACGGCGCTTTCTAGTGCTGCTGGGTATCATCTGCCTGGCGTTGATTGGTGGCGCGCTGTACATGCAGGTCGTGCTGGGCGAGGCGCCATGCCCGCTGTGCATCCTGCAGCGTTATGCATTGTTGCTGATTGCGCTGTTCGCGTTTATCGGCGCGGCCATGCGCACCCGCCGCAGCATCACCGTGTTCGAAGTGCTGGTGGTGATCTGCGCGATCGCCGGGGCCGGTGTCGCCGGGCATCATGTGTACACCCAGTTCTATCCAGCGGTGAGCTGCGGCATCGATGTGTTGCAGCCGATTGTCGACGACCTGCCGCTGGCGAAGATCTTCCCGCTGGGCTTCCAGGTCGACGGTTTCTGCTCGACGCCGTACCCGCCGATCCTCGGTCTGTCGCTGGCGCAATGGGCCTTGGTGGCGTTCGTGCTGGTGGTGATCCTGGTGCCGCTGCTGACCTCGCGTAACCGAAAAGCCCTGCGCTGAATCAACTCTTCGGCTGATCGGCCGATACAGAAAACGCCCCGATTTGCGGATCAGCCGCTTCGGGGCGTTTTGCATTTCAGAGTGATTGTGAAATCACCGTGACGAACGGCAATGAAGAGTGCGGCAGGTGTGCGACATGTTGTCACACGCGCCCTGTCGCAGGGCCTTTCGGCGACCCGGATTGGCGTAATGTTACAAAAAAGGATTGGTCTGTTTCGGCATTTTTCTGGTTTTGCACGCGGGTGCCAGATCAGGCAGTTTTAACAGGCTCTGGCAGATGGCCAGAGGCCTTTGAATATCGGGCTTTGCGCCGATTCGGTGGCAGGAAAAAGCCTTCAGAGCTGTCTGAACTGAGGTGTATAGGCCTACATTTTTTGGTGTTTTTGTTGAGAATCGATTTCGATAACATGCGGAACTTTTGCAAAAACGGTGATGGATTGTTGCTCTGAGCGATAAAAATTATTTCGGGATAAGACATGGTGTATAGGGCGCTACCTATCTACAATCGCCCGCACTGAATTCCCGGCACTGTTCAGCCTTTATTAAGGAACTGGACAGGAAGTCGGGTGTCGAGCGGGCCGAAAGGCTTTTGCGACACCCAGGTGTCGGTGCCTTCCAACTTTCCGCACCAAATGGAATTGGTCTGTAACAAGGCCTTTGACCACGAATTCGAATAAGAACTGACCGCTGTCCCAAGGTTTTGTCGAGCGTCTGACGCGCGACGGGCGGCCCTTATTCAATCCAAAGAAAATGCCAACCCTTGGCAGGGTGAAGTGTTGGCGATCAAAACCCAACTGCATTGCGCAAGCTGCTTTAGAGGTCGTGAGATGAGTAAAAACAGGTACCCCAGAGTACTAGGCCTTGTGCCGCTGCTCGGCACGTTG
>NZ_JBIVMY010000038.1:50885-51568 GCF_044753325.1 Pseudomonas sp. NPDC088414
ACCCTGCTCAATCCAACGGGCCAGGTCGGCCTGGAACAGCGCAACCTGATCATCACCGCCACGCTGCTGATGCTGTTGGTCGTTGTGCCGGTTATCGTCATGACCTTCCTGTTCGCCTGGAAGTACCGCGCGTCCAACAAGGATGCCGTCTACACCCCGAAATGGTCGCACTCGACCAAAATCGAAGTGGCTGTCTGGACCATCCCGGTTCTGATCATCATCGCCCTGGGTTACATCACCTACATTTCGACCCACAAACTGGACCCGTACCGTCCGATTGAATCCGACGTCAAGCCGGTGACCATCGAAGTCGTGGCGCTGGACTGGAAGTGGCTGTTCATCTATCCGGAACAAGGCATTGCCACGGTCAACAAGATCGTGTTCCCGGCGCACACCCCGGTCAACTTCCGGATCACCTCCGACGCCGTGATGAACTCGTTCTTCATCCCGGGCCTGGGCGGCCAGATCTACGCAATGGCGGGCATGACTACCCGGCTGCACCTGATCGCTGACCGCAACGCTGAAATGGACGGTATCTCCGCCAACTACAGCGGCGCTGGTTTCACCGGTATGAAATTCAAAGCGATCGCAACTTCTCAGGAAGATTTCGACGCCTGGGTAAGTGAAGACAAAAAGGCACCAAAACAGCTTGAACCAGCTGAATACGCAGCCCTTGCCAAGCC
>NZ_JBIVMY010000039.1:0-50072 GCF_044753325.1 Pseudomonas sp. NPDC088414
TTTGTTAGGTCATGCGAGCTCCTAAATAATCCCATGCGGCAGGTGGGGCAAAACTTCCCGGCCGATCGACGCGTTCATGCCTCGTACCGGCAGCCTACTCATAGACTATTGCGTTGTGGTGAAAGTCACAGCACCAAGGACATGAATGTACACTTGTGCACTGAAATTTTTATTCAAGCCTCTTTTGAGGCTTGTTCGGGTGCCTAAGACTGCCGCACTTTCGCTTTTCACGCCAGTCGCAGATGGTCGAAAAACCGTCACTACTGGACCCAGCGCTGCAGAATCTGTTGTAGGTCATTGCGTTTGAACGGCTTCGCCAGGTAATCGTTCATGCCCGCCGCAAGACAGGTTTCACGGTCGCCCTGCAAAGCATTGGCGGTCAGCGCGATGATCGGCACCTCGCCGCGTCCGGGCAGTTGGCGGATCTGCCGGGTCGCCTCGTAACCGTCGATGATCGGCAGCCGGCAGTCCATCAGAATCACTTCGAAAGCATTGCCTTCAGCACTGCGCACCGCTTGCGCGCCATCGGTGGCGACGTTGACGGTAAACCCAAGGCTGCGCAGCATCGCTTCGATGACCGTCTGGTTGACCGGATTGTCCTCCACCAGCAACACATTGCGCCCTTCACCATGCCCATTGCCGTTGCCCGCGCGCGGGGGCGCCAGCTGCGGCAGCGTCTGTTTATATAAGGCCAGCGGGATTTCCAGGGTGAACACCGACCCCAGGCCTTCTTCGCTTTGCGCGCGCAACGTCCCGCCCATGCGTTCGGCCAGGGTGCGGGCGATCGGTAAACCGAGACCGGTGCCGCCATAGCGTCGGGAAATCGAACTGTCGGCCTGCTGGAACGCATTGAACATCAACTCCAGACTTTCCGGGGAGATGCCGATGCCGCTGTCGCGCACCGAGCAGGTGAACCACAGCAACTCGTGGTCCAGCGACTGCCACTGCGCCTCGATGCTGACCCGGCCACGCTCGGTGAACTTCAAGGCATTGCCCACCAGATTGACCAGAATCTGCCGGATCCGCGTCGGATCGCCCTGCACCTGCAAGTCGCGCATGTCCTCGGGGATCCGCAGGTTCAGGTCCAGGCCACGCTGCACCGCGCTGTGCTGGAACGACTGGGCACACGCGCCGATCAGGTCGGCGAGGTTGAATGGAATGTGCTCAAGCTCCAGCTCCGAGCGTTCGATCCGCGAGAAGTCGAGAATGTCATTGATGACTTTCAGCAGGTGTTCGGTGGACTCGGAAGCGAGCGCCGCGTACTCGATCTGCTCCTCGGTCATGTCCGTGGTTTCGAGCAACTGCAACATGCCCAGCACACCGTTCATGGGGGTGCGCAGTTCGTGGCTCATCATCGCCAGAAAATCGGATTTGGCGTTGTTGGCCTTTTCCGCTTCCTCGCGGGTCTGGATCAGTTGCGCCATCGCCTGGTGCTGTTCGCGGCTGGCCTGCTCCAGTGCCTGGGCGAGGTTGTTGATGTGTTGCGACAGCGCGCCCAGTTCGGTGTCATCGACGATCGGCAGCGGGGTCTTGTAGTCGCCTTGCTGAATCGCCTTGACCGCGTTGCCGATATCGCGGATCGGCGCCGACAGGCTGCCGGCCAGGCGCCGCGCCAGAACAAACGTGAAGAGCAGGGCGAACAACGCCAGGATCCCGGCCTTGAGCAGAATTTCCTGTTGGCGCTGACTGAAGGCATCGTTGGACAGACCGACGATCACCCGGCCCAGATAGTCCTCGCTGGTCACGTTGTTGCTGGCTTTGGCGTCGTGGAAAAAATCGCTGTTGAGGGCGATCCGTTGCAGGCGCACCGGGGCCTGGAACACCTCGACCTGATGCGGGCGGTTGTGCGCGTCGGCGGCTTGCTCAACGTAGGCGAGAATCCGGTTGGCGCTGTCCTGCACTTCCAGAAAGCGCACGTTCGGTGTGGCCAGGGTCGCTTTGAGCAGGCTTTCCAGCACTTCGTTGTTGCCGGAAATCACTCCGTATTCGGTGGCGGGCGCCAGTTGGTTGGCGATCAGTTGCCCGGTGTGATTGAGCTCCTGCCGTAAATCCTGAATTCGTACGAAGGTAAAGAAACTGATCAGCAGCAGCGTGAGCAGCAAGGCCGGGCCGAGGCTGATCAATTGCGTGCGGGTGTTGATGTCCCAGCGGCGACGCAGATTCATGGGTGGCTTTCTCCTTCAGCCAACTGGCGGGCAACAGACACTTCATCGATTGGCTCGATACCCAGTGAACGAGCGACCTGCGCATTACTTGAAACTTTGAAACGATCGGGGTAGAGCGTGCGCGGCCACGTTGCCGGCGGGCGATCCAGCAATTGGTCGAGGATCGCCAGCCAGTCAGGCTGATCGCTGTAAGTGCTGGCGAGGCTCCCTGCGCGCACGAACGCCGCGTTCGGCCCGACCAGCGCCACCTGCCGGGAGTAACTGCTCAGCAGCAGGTTTTTTGCGGTTTTCGGGTTGTACAGATCGGGATCGTCGAGGCCCAGCAACACATCACTGTTTCTCAGCACGCTTTGCAACGGGCGACTGTCCTGGGTGTTGTCCCAACGCTGGCTGACGATTTGCAGATTCAGCGGTTCTGCGGCGTGGTGCAGCTCCTTGAGCAGAAATTCGCTGTGCTGATCGAACAGCACGCCGACCCGCCGCACCTGCGGCAGAATCCGCCGAATCAGTTGCAGTTGCCGCCCCAACGGCGGGTCGCTCCACAGCAGACTCAAGTGCGGCGGTTGTGCGCCACCCAGGCGTTGCCGCGCTTGCAATCGGCTGATGCGCAACACCAGCGTCGCCGGCCCCTGGGATTCCTGCAGACGCCAGTCGAGGCTGGGCAGGTCGAGCAGAATCATCCGCAGGTTGCTCGGCAACTTGCCCGGCGTCGGCAGGCTGGCCAACGGCTGGAACCGCACGTTGTCAGTGGGGCGTAGCTCGCTTAATGCCTGGACGAAGGCCTGCACGCCAGGGCTTTCTTCGGCGCCGGTCAACAGAATGTCGGCCGCTTGCACCGCCACGCCGTGCAGCCACGCGGTCAAAAACAGACAGACACCGGCCAGCCAGTGGCCAAGGGTTGGCGTCTTGTTCAGCGTGCCGTAGCGCACCCTAGAACTCCAACTCGGCGCTGAAGTACAGCACCCGGCGTTCGTCGTAATTGTTGTCGACGAAAGTGGTCGGTTCGTTGTCGAGCCGCTGTTGCAGCACGCCGGCCAATTGCAGTTGCGCCTTGCCCAGCGGGATGCGTTTGGCGATGCGCGTGTCGACCCGTTCGAAGCGGTAGCCGTTGAGCGCGTTGTCGCCGTAATAGAACAGGGCGCTGTTCCAGCCGTGGCCCCAATCGCGCAGCCAGCCGGCAGAACCGCTGTTGCGCGAGGTGAATTGCTGATCCAGCGGATTGCTCGCCTCGGCATCGACGTAGGCATAGGTCAGGCGCAAGCGATCGATCAGGCTCAGGCGCCAGTCGAGCTGGGTTTCTGTGCCGCGAAAACGCGAGCTGTTGGCGTTGCTGGCGATGTACTGGTTGTTGCGCAGCGGCTCGCTGATCATCCCGGTGATTTCGTCGTAGAACAGCTTCACGTCCACAGCCAGCCCCAGCTCGGCGAAATAGCCGTTGTAGCCCAGTTCGCGCGAGCGCATGTGTTCCTGATCGAGATCACCCGGGCCACGGGTCTTGACGAAGTAGCGCGCCGAAGACTGACCGTAGGCCGAGGGGCGCAGGTTGCTCACCTGATAGCTCCAGTTGACGTTGTTCTCGAACATGTCCGGCGAACGGATCGCCTCCGAGTACACGGCGCGCAGGCCATGGCGCGGGTTGATCAGATAGTTGACGGCGAATCTTGGCGTCAGCGAGCTGCCGATCAGTTGAGTGTTTTCGAACATCGCGCCGCCCTGTAGCAGCCAATGTTCACTGGCGCGCCACTCCAGTTGGCCGAACGCGCGCCAGGTGGTGTCGTCCAGCGTGCCGTTGAAGTAGGTCTCGGAGTCGGCCCGGTCGTAACGATAGTTCATGCCGCTGACCAGTCGCAGGCTGTCGGACAGACTGAGGGTGTCCTGCAATTCGAGGTCGTAGCGCGACTCGCGGGCGCTTTGATCGATGTCGCCGCACAGGGTCTGGCTGGCACCGTTGCGCCATTGATCCAGCACCTGATTGGCCAGGGCCATTTCCTGCGGCGTTCCGGCTTCCGGACCGGGGCCGGTGAAGCGGTTGATGTTGCGCGCCAGGCGTTCGGTGTAGTTCGGGTTGAGTTGCCACAGCTGGGTCAGTTGCGGGCTGAACGACACTTCGGCATCGCAGGCGCGCCACACCTGCTGGCGATCCCAATGCTGGGCCGAGCCTTGTATATAAAGGCTGTGTTCGGGGTTGATGTCGAGATTCCAGCGCACCGAGCCGGCGTAATCCTTGGCGACCACGTCGGAATTGTTCCCGGCAGCGGTAATCCCCGAGAACACCGGACGGTAGGTGTAGGGCCGCTGGTTGCTGCCGTCCTTGGCGTTGACCTGCCAGTCGAGGCTCTGGTTGTCGCTCAGGGTCTGGCTGACGGCGAGACTGAAGCGGTTCAAGCGACGGCTGTCGCGATAATCGGCGCCGGTGCGGTCGCTGTCGAAGCCGTCGTCCTCCTGGCCGGACAGCGACAGGCGCAGATCACCGCCGTTCCAGCCGGTGCCCTGGCTGGCATAGAAGTCGTTGATGCCGCGCTGGCCACGGGTGTACTTCAGGCGCGTGCCGTGGCTGTCTGCCGGGTTGCGGGTGATGATGTTGACCACCGCCATCAGTGCGTTGGCGCCGTAGCTGACGGTGTTCGGCCCACGGAAAACCTCGATGCGCTCGATGTCTTCCATGGCCACCGGAATATCGCTCCAGTCCACCGTGGCCAGGCCTGCGCGGTACACCGAGCGGCCATCGATCAGCACCTGCATGCGCCGCGCTTCGCTGGCATTGGTCCCGTGGTAATTGACCGCCGCCTGATTGCCGCTGATGTTGCCGACCATCATCCCCGGCACCAGGCGCAGCAGTTCGCTGATGTCGCGGGCACCGCTGGCGTTGATCAATTCGCTGTCGAGTACGGTCATGCTCCCCGGCACTTCCGCCGGCGTCTGCTTCAGGCGCGTAGCCGTCAGCACCTGCGGCAGTGCTTCGCTGTCGACGAACAGGTCGTCCGCCTGCAACACCGGGCTGAACAACAGCGCCAGCAGCAACGACGAACGCGAAGGGGGAGAGCCAAGAGACACGACACAGCCTTGATCACAGAGAATTGGCGCGCATGTTAACCGAGGACAGTGACTTTTCCAGTCACGATGCTGGCATTTTCCTCGGCTTTATTGGTCTTCTTCCTACAAGTGTCGGTAATTGACGCGGGGGCTGGCCGCGCTCCGGTCGCCCCGTATAATGCCGGCATCGCCACTGGTATGGATTAACGGATTGCATATGACTGAACAGCGCCCGATTGCGGTCCTGGGAGGCGGAAGTTTTGGTACCGCCGTGGCCAATCTATTGGCCGAGAACGGCCATCAAGTCCGGCAGTGGATGCGTGACCCCGAGCAGGCCGAGGCCATCCGGGTCAACCGCGAGAACCCGCGTTACCTCAAAGGCATCAAGATTCTGCCGGGAGTGACTGCGGTCACTGACCTGCAGGCCACCCTCGATGCCTGCGAGCTGTGCTTCGTCGCGCTGCCGTCGAGCGCGTTGCGCACGGTGCTGGCTGCCCACGCCGAGCGCCTGAGCGGCAAGATGCTGGTCAGCCTGACCAAGGGCATCGAAGCCCACACCTTCAAACTGATGAGCCAGATCCTCGAAGAGATCGCTCCGCAAGCGCGCATTGGCGTGCTGTCCGGGCCGAACCTGGCGCGGGAGATCGCCGAGCACGCGCTGACCGCCACCGTGGTCGCCAGCGAAGACGAAGAGTTGTGCAAACAAGTGCAGGCTGCGCTGCATGGTCGCACCTTCCGCGTTTACGCCAGTGCCGACCGCTTCGGTGTCGAGCTGGGCGGGGCGTTGAAAAACGTCTACGCGATCATCGCCGGCATGGCGGTGGCGCTGGAGATGGGCGAGAACACCAAGAGCATGCTGATCACGCGCGCCCTGGCCGAGATGACCCGTTTTGCGGTGAATCAGGGCGCCAACCCGATGACCTTCCTCGGTCTGGCCGGGGTCGGCGATTTGATCGTGACGTGTTCGTCGCCGAAGAGCCGCAACTATCAGGTCGGGTTTGCCTTGGGTCAGGGCCTGAGCCTCGATGAAGCGGTGTCGCGCCTGGGCGAAGTGGCCGAAGGGGTCAACACCCTGAAGGTGCTCAAGGCCAAGTCCCAGGAGGTTGGCGTGTACATGCCGCTGGTCGCCGGGCTGCATGCGATCCTGTTTGAAGGGCGCACGCTGGAGCAGGTGATCGGTCTACTGATGCGGGCCGAGCCGAAAACCGACGTCGACTTTATTTCCACCAGCGGTTTCAACTGATTCAACAGGAAGCGAGCCATGAACGATCCGAAAACCGAAGCCAAGTACGAATCCATCCTCCTGCGGGTGCTGTGGATGATCGTCTATGTGCTGGTCTGGCAAGTGGCGCAGTTCATCCTCGGCGCGGTGGTGCTGGTGCAACTGATCTATCGTTTGATTTACGGCGCGCCGAGCGCCAGCCTGATGAACTTCGGCGACAGTCTGAGCCAGTTCCTCGCGCAGATCGGCCGCTTCGGCAGCTTTCACAGCGACCAGAAACCCTGGCCGTTCGCCGACTGGCCAACCCCGCGCGCCCCGGAAGGTGAAGCACCGCACGCCGTGCCGCCAGCGCCGCATCCGGCCCGCGATGAGGAGCCCAAGCTATGAAACTCTGGGTGTTGCGTCACGGCGAGGCCGTGCCTTACGGCTCGTGCCCCGACTCCGAGCGGGCGTTGACCGAGCACGGTCGTCAAGAAGCCTTGAAGAGTGCGGCCCGGCTGATCGGCCAGCCGCTGACGGCGATCTACGCCAGCCCTTATCTGCGTGCGCAACAGACTGCGCAGATTGTTCGCGAGGCGCTGGGGTTCGAGCCGGGGATTCGTACCGTCGAGTGGCTGACCCCTGAAACCGATCCGGACAAGGTCACCGATCAACTGGTGTCGGTGAGCAATGTGCTGCTGGTCAGCCATAACCCGTTGGTGGGCAATCTGTTGAGTTATCTGCAGCATGGTGCCGGGTATCCGCCGGAGAAGGTCAGTACCGCTGGCCTTGCCGAGCTGGAAAGCCCTGAATTGCTGATTGGCTCGATGACCCTCAACAGCCTCAAGCACCCGTAACACCATTCCTTTGTAGGAGTGAGCCTGCTCGCGATGAGGCCCTGTCAGCCGAAATGGAGGTTGACTGATACACCGCTATCGCGAGCAGGCTCACTCCTACAGGTTCTTCGTGCGGCCGAAATTATTTGTTCGAATTTTCCAACCAAGCACTTGCTTGGTTGACTACGCTTGCTCCAGACCCAAAAAACAGGAGCGAGTCGCATGTCTGCCGCATTCCGTTTGCCGCTGGACGTGTTCTACGAACGTGAGGCCCGGCACCCGCGCCAACGCTTTCTGGTGCAACCCATTGGTGGCGGACAGGTCGAGACCCTGACCTGGGCCGATGCCGGTCATCAGGCCCGTTGCGCCGCGCATTGGCTGCGCGCCCGGGAATTGCCGCAAGGCAGCCACATCGCGCTGATCTCGAAAAACTGCGCGCACTGGATCATTGCCGATCTGGCGATCTGGATGGCCGGGCACGTCTCGGTGCCGCTGTATCCCAACCTCACCGCCGACTCGGTGAATCAGGTGCTGACGCATTCGGAAAGTGTGCTGGCGTTCATCGGCAAACTCGATGACTGGCCGGGCATGTCCGCCGGGATACCGGCGGACATGCCCACCATCAGCCTGCCGCTGCATCCGCCCGGCGAGTTTGATTTCAGCTGGGACGACTTGCAGAAAAGCTCGCCGATCCGGGACGATCCGCGCCCGGCAGGCGAACAACTGGCAACCATCATCTACACCTCCGGCACCACCGGGTCGCCCAAAGGCGTGATGCACAGCTTTGCCAATCTGGGGTTCGCCACGACTCGCGGCACGCAACTGTTCGGGCTTAACGAGCAAGACCGGCTGCTGTCGTACCTGCCTCTGTGCCATGTCGCTGAACGGATGTTCGTTGAGCTGGCCTCGATCTACACCGGGCAAACCGTGTTTTTTGCCGAAAGCCTCGACACCTTCATCACCGACCTGCAACGGGCACGACCCACCGCGATGTTCGGCGTGCCGCGGATCTGGACCAAATTCCAGATGGGCGTGTACGGCAAGATCCCCGCCAAGCGCCTGGATTTCCTGCTCGGCCTGCCATTCATTGGCAAACGGGTCGGGCACAAGGTGCTGGCCGGACTGGGCCTTGATGCCTTGCGCGTTGCCCTGTCCGGTGCGGCGCCGGTGCCGCAGACCTTGCTCAGTTGGTATCAGAAGCTTGGCCTCGATGTGCTGGAGGTGTATGGCATGACCGAGAGTTGTGGTTACTCGCACATCTGTCTACCAGGCCAGTACAAACAGGGCTGGATCGGCAAGCCGTGCCCGGAGGTCGAGGTGCGCATCGATGAGTCCGGCGAGGTGCTGGTGCGCAGTCAGGCGAACATGCTCGGCTATTTCAAGGAACCGCAGAAAACCGCCGAAACCCTCACCGAGGACGGTTTTCTGCGTACCGGCGACAAGGGCGAACAGGACGCCGAGGGGCGCTTGCGCCTGACCGGGCGGCTCAAGGAAATCTTCAAGACCAGCAAAGGCAAATACGTGGCCCCGGCGCCGATTGAAAACCGTCTGGCAGTGCATTCGCGGATCGAGCAGGTCTGTGTGGTCGGCGATGGTTTGAGTGCGCCGCTGGGCTTGTGCGTGCTCTCCACCGTCAATCAGGACGAGGAGCGGGCCAGTCTGCATTCGAGCCTGGAAAAACTGCTGGAAGAGGTCAACGCCGTGCTCGACAAGCATGAACGGCTGCGGCGGCTGGTGGTGGTCAAGGACAGCTGGGCGGTGGAAAACGGCTTTCTCACGCCGACCTTGAAGATCAAGCGTAATGTCATCGAAGACACCTATGGCGCGCGTTTTGAGGAATGGAGCGCGCGCAGCGAGGCGGTGCTGTGGCAGGATTGACTGACGATCAAAACAACAAAGGAAGCCTGCGATGACATTGTGGCGCACCACTCCAAACATCGAGCAGTTGAACGCAATCCAGAAAAACACCATCGGCGAAGTGCTGGATATCCGTTTCGAGTCTTTTGACGAGGAATCGCTGACGGCGAGCATGGTCATCGACCACCGCACCCACCAGCCTTACGGTCTGCTGCACGGCGGCGCCTCGGTGGTGCTGGCGGAAACCGTCGGTTCGATGGCCAGTTACCTGTGCATCGATGCCAGCAAGTTCTACTGCGTTGGGCTGGAGATCAATGCCAACCATTTGCGCGGTTTGCGCAGCGGGCGGGTGAGCGCAGTGGCCAAACCGATTCACATCGGTCGCACCACGCATGTCTGGGACATCCGTCTGATCAGCGATGAAGGCAAGGCCAGTTGTGTGTCGCGTTTGACCATGGCAGTGGTGCCATTGGGCGAGCAGCCGCCGGCGCGGTGATGATCCATAAGAGCAAAAGATCGCAGGCTGCGCCAGCTCCTACATGGAATCGTATTTCAATGCAGGAGCTGGCGCAGGCGGCGATCTTTTGCTTTTCGCGACATCTCCACCACCCTTTCTGGCAGTTATGGTCATTGCTGCCGATCGTGGTCTTACGGACAATCAACATCACGTTTCCCGTTCATGGATAAGCCCGCATGTCGCAACCGATCTTTTTCGCCCACGCCAACGGGTTTCCCTCGGGCACCTATGGCAAGTTGTTCGCGGCGCTGGCGCCCGAGTACCGGGTTGCGCATCTGGATCAGCATGCCCATGACCCGCGTTTCCCGGCGGACGACAATTGGTACAACCTGGTCGACGAACTGATCCACCATTTGCAGCAGCAGGATCAACCGGTCTGGGGCGTCGGCCATTCGTTTGGTGGCGTGTTGCACCTGCACGCGGCGTTGCGTTGCCCTGAGCTGTATCGCGGCGTGGTGATGCTCGATTCGCCGGTGCTGACTCGCACTGACCAGTGGGTGATCCGCGCGGCGAAGCGCTTCGGGTTCATCGACAGACTGACCCCGGCCGGACGTACGTTGGGGCGACGCGAAGAGTTCGCCGATCTCGACACGGCGCGCAGCTATTTTGCCGGCAAGACCCTGTTCCGCGGTTTCGATCCGGAATGCTTCGATGCCTATCTGCAGCACGGGCTGCATACGGTCGGCGACAAGTTGCGTCTGCGTTTCGATCCGGCCACCGAAATCAGTATCTACCGCGGCGTGCCGCACACCAGTCCGGGCCGCACACGCCAATTGCAGGTGCCGCTGGCCGTGGTGCGTGGCCACAAGAGCCGGGTGGTCATGCGTCATCACAGCCGATTCGTCGGGCGCCTGCCGCAGGGTGAAGCCCTGAGCATGCCTGGCGGGCACATGTTTCCGCTGGAACGTCCGCAAGACACGGCGCGCCTGCTCAAAGAGCTGTTTACGCGCTGGGAGCGCCGCCAACAGAAGGACTGCGCATGAGCCCGATCTTCGAAGAAGTGCGCCTGAGCCTGCCGCATATCGAACTGGCCGCGCATTTGTTCGGGCCCGAGGACGGTCAGCCGGTGATCGCCCTGCATGGCTGGCTCGACAACGCCAACAGCTTTGCGCGCCTGGCGCCCAAGCTCAAAGGCTTGCGCATTATCGCGCTGGACATGGCCGGGCATGGGCATTCCGGGCATCGGCCCAACGGCGCCGGTTATGCGCTGTGGGACTACGCGCACGACGTGTTGCAGGTCGCCGAGCAATTGGGCTGGAAGCGCTTCGGCCTGCTCGGGCATTCGATGGGCGCGATCGTTTCGCTGGTGCTGGCCGGGTCGTTGCCGGAGCGCATCAGCCACCTGGCGTTGATCGACGGGGTGATTCCTCCTACAGACAAAGGCGAAAATGCCGCCGAGCGTATGGGCATGGCCCTGCAAGCGCAGCTGGATTTGCGCGAGAAGCGCAAGCCGGTCTACAACACCCTTGATCGTGCCATCGAAGCGCGGATGAAGGGGCTGGTGGCGGTCAGTCGCGAAGCCGCGGAACTGCTGGCGCAGCGCGGCCTGATGCCGGTGCCCGGCGGTTATACCTGGCGCACCGACAATCGCCTGACACTGCCGTCGCCGTTGCGCCTGACCCAGGAGCAGGCGATGGCCTTCGTTCAGCGTGTCACCTGCCCGGCGCAATTGGTAGTGGCCGTCGACGGCATGCTGGCCAAACATCCGGAGTTGCTGGAGCGTCTACCCTTTAGCCAGGAACAGCTGGCGGGCGGGCATCATTTGCACCTGAACGAGGAGTCCGGTGCCGACCTTGTCGCAGACTGTTTCAATCGCTTCTTCGCCATTCCTTGACTTGCACCGGGCAACTGTCGAGGCTGGGCGGGTTGAAATGGGAGACAAACACGATGGATTTCTATACCGCTGCGCCCCCGACCCGCCAAGCCATGCCGATCCGATGAGCCTGACTATGCGGTCACTCAGTCTGTTGGCGCTGTGCTGTTTCAGTTCCGTTTCGTTCGCCGCCGACGTGCCCGGCAGCCAGGATCTGCAGATCGTGCCGCGTCTGGCCGATGCGCAGATCGTCGATTATCGCCCTCCTGTGGAGCTTGAACGGATCTACCCGCTGGGCTCGATCCGCAAGATCAGCGGCCAGTTGCGCTTTGACGGCCAGGTCACGGCGCGCGGCCAGACCACTTCGGTCACCTACGAGTTGCCGCCTGAGCATTCCGCCACCGAAGCCTTCACCGCCGCCCGCGAAGCCCTGCAAAAGCAGGACGCCGAGTTGCTGTTCTGGTGCCAGGCCCGCGATTGTGGCGAAAGCAGCCTGTGGGCCAATGAAGTGTTCGGCAACTCCAAGCTGTACGGTGCCGACGAGCAACAGGCCTATCTGCTGTTGCGTCTGGCCGCACCAAAGGACAACACCTTGGTGGCGCTCTACAGCATCACCCGCGGCAATCGCAAAGCCTACCTGCATGTCGAACAGTTCGAAGCGGGCGCGCCGCTGGGCGAGTTGCTGCCGACCTCGGCCACGCTGTTGCGACAGCTCAAAAGCACCGGTGAACTGGACTTTCCCAAGCTGACCGGGGATCCGGATGACACCTGGCTACGACTGATTTCCCGTGGCTTGAACCTCGACACCACGCAGCGCGTGACGATTGCCGGACCCAAGGCCGAGGCCTGGCGTCAGGCGCTGATCGGTCAGGGTGTGCGGGCGGCGCGGATGGAGGCGGGCAGTGCCGACGGCCCTGGCCTGCGCATCGATCTGTTGCGGTAGGCTGCATCGGGCGTGCACGCGTGGCGTGTTCGCCTACTCTTTGACCGACTGACTTCTTCGAGACTTTACATGCTCAATAACGATCGGCTGTTGGTGCAAATCCTCCTGCTGGTGCTGTTCGGTGCCAGCCTGTGGGTGATGGCGCCGTTCTGGTCGGCGCTGTTCTGGGGCGCGGTGCTGGCGTTCGCCAGTTGGCCGCTGATGCGTCTGCTGACCCGTTGGCTCAATGGCCGCGAATCACTCGCCGCGGCTATTTTGACCCTGGGCTGGATGTTGCTGGTGGCGGCGCCGCTGGTGTGGCTGGGGTTCAACCTGGCCGATCACGTGCGCGATGCCACGGCGTTCATCAAGGATGTGCAGGTCGATGGTCTGCCGGAGGCGCCGGCCTGGCTCGGCAGCGTGCCATTGGTGGGCGAGCGGCTGGTCGGGGTCTGGAACAGCATCGATCAGCAGGGCGCAGCGCTGATGGTGTCGATCAAGCCGTATCTGGGGCAAGTCGGTAACTGGCTGCTGGCGCGCAGTGCGCAGATTGGCGGCGGGATTCTCGAGCTGACCTTGAGCATTGTCTTCGTGTTCTTTTTCTATCGCGACGGGCCGCGCTTGGCGGCGTTTGTGCACGGTCTGCTGCAGCGCCTGATCGGTGAGCGCGCCGGGTATTACATCGAACTGGTGGCCGGTACGGTGCAGCGGGTGGTCAACGGGGTGATCGGTACGGCGGCGGCGCAGGCGGTTCTGGCGTTGATCGGGTTCCTGATTGCCGGGGTTCCGGGGGCGCTGGTGTTGGGGATCGTGACCTTTCTGTTGAGTCTGATTCCGATGGGGCCACCGTTGGTGTGGATTCCGGCCACGGCCTGGCTGGCGTGGAAGGGCGAGTACGGGATGGCGGTGTTTCTCGGGATTTGGGGGACGTTCATCATCAGTGGCGTGGATAACGTGTTGAAGCCTTATCTGATCAGCCGCGGGGGGAATCTGCCGTTGGTGATTGTGTTGCTTGGGGTGTTTGGCGGGTTGATTGCGTTTGGGTTTATCGGGTTGTTTATCGGGCCTACGTTGTTGGCGGTGGCTTATAGTTTGTTGACGGACTGGAGTAAGAGTCAGGCTCGGGTTTAGGCGTCGCGGCTTTTTTGGGGTTGTGGGCATATCCGTTGCTTCGGGTGCTGCGGCTGGCGGTTTCGCCCTTACGGCGAGTCACTTTTTACAAACGCCTAAAAAGTAACCCAAAACGCTTGCTCCTACGTTCGGCCCGCTCGCTGGGGCTCGGGGTCCCTTCGCTCCGGGATTGATCCGGGCGCAGCGCCTCCGGTTTGCTTCGCTGCACCTCCTCTCGCTGTGTTTGGCTTCGCCAAACGGTCGCTGCGCTCCCACCCCCGGATCAATCCCTCCTCTCAGCCTTCCGATGTCGCCCGTAGGTCAAGATCAAGAGCTTTCGGCGAGCTGACACTCGGCCATTGAGTGGGGCGGCTTCGCCGCGTACGGTGCATACAGTTCAAAATTGTGGGAGCCAGCCTGCTGGCGATGGCGGTCTTACAGCCGACCAATTTCCAACTGAATGCCTTCAATCCCTGTGGGAGCTGGCTTGCCAGCGATGACGGTCTTACAGCCGACCAATTTCCAACTGAATGCCTTCAATCCCTGTGGGAGCTGGCTTGCCAGCGATGGCGGCCTTACAGCCAACCAATCTCTAACTGCCTGTACTCGATCCAATTGTAGGAGTGAGCCTGCTCGCGAAGAGGCCTATCAGGCAAACAGCCTCTCACGGCCACACCCAGATGACCGTTCCCACACCACTGCATGGAAACGATCACTCATCACGACATCAACTCAAGTCGCCACATTCAGGTACTTGCCCACCGGCGCAGCATTGTCCAGCGAGTACTGTTTGCTCAGGTTGGCAATCATCCGGTTCAGCGCTTCGCTGGTGGTCTGGGTGCTGGCGGTCTGTTGTTCGGGGGGATACTCCCGACCTGCTTGTAGCGCCGCTTTCAGTTCGTCGCTGCTCACGCCGCCACTGCTGTCGCTGTCCAGAACCTTGAGCAGTGCGGCGCTGGTGTCGGTGCTGGTTGTCGAGGTGTTGTCGCTGGTCTGCAGGGCGCTGCTCAGTTCAGTCGTGCTGATGCTGCCATCGCCATCAGCGTCCAGTTGGCTGAACAGTTCGTCGCTGGAGGCGTGTTGTGGCGGTGGAGGCGGTGGCGGGGTCAGGCTGGCGGTGAGTTCGTCCTGGCTGACGGTGCCGTCCTTGTTCTTGTCCAGCGTCGAGAAGATTTGGTTGCTGTCGGCACTGCTGCCGGCGCTGGTCAGGCCGTTGCTCAGTTCTTCGCTGCTGATGACGCCGTCGCCATCGGTGTCGAGGGCGCTGATCAGGGCGTCGGCGAGGTCGGTGTTGGGCGCTTGATCCTGCAGTGGCGGTGGGGGCGCCATGGCGCTCATTTCTTCGGCGCTGAGGCCGCCGCTGGCATCGCTGTCCAGGTCGCCGAATTGTTTGCTCAGGTTGACCAGCAGGCCGTCGTCGGACTTCTGCGACAGGGCACTGTTCAGTTCGTCCTGGTCCACCGCGCCGTCGCCGTTGTTGTCGAGTTTGGCGAACAGCTGCTTTTGCAGCTGCTGGCTGCGGGCGTTCTGGGTGGAGGTGCTGCTGGTGCTGGTATAGCTCGTGTAGTTGCTGACGCTACTGATCATGGGCTCACTCCTTGGACTGTAAAACCGGTGGGTGTACCGGCTTGTGCAGACTCAAGGGGCAAGTTGTCCTGGGTATTTTGGCTTTGTACCGGGTGGTACACAGATGCCCCGATCCCCTGTAGGAGCTGCCGAAGGCTACGATCTTTTGCCGTTGCCCTATCCATCACCCAGCAGAATCAAATGATCGCAGCCTCGTTGCACTCGACAGCTCCTGCAAATGGCTTTGATGTTTCTCAGGTGCGCGGCAGGCGGATGATGGCGGTCAGGCCGCCACCGGGGGTTTCTTCCAGGTTCAATTGCCCGCCCAGACGCTGCGCGGCTTCGCGGGCGATGGTCATGCCCAGGCCGACGCCGCCGGAGTTGCGGTTGCGTGAGCCTTCCAGGCGAAAGAACGGTTCGAATACCGCTTCGCGTTTGTCTTCGGCGATGCCCGGGCCGTGGTCGATCACGCGAATCAACAGTTGCTCGCGTTGATCCTGCAGTTCGATGCGCGCCTGTCCGGCGTAGCGCAGGGCGTTGTCCATCAGGTTGTTGATGCACGAGCGCAGCGCCATCGGCTGCACCTGCAGCGGTGCGCAATGGCCGCTGACTTCAACGTCCGCACCTTGATCCTGAGCGTTCTCGCACAACGATTCGACCAGCGCCTGCACATCCATCAACTGCAGGGCTTCGCTGGTGCGTTGTTCGTGCAAATAGGTGAGGGTGGCGTCGAGCATGCCGATCATGTCGTTGAGGTCCTGGCGCATCTGGCCTTGCAGTTTTTCATCGGCGATCTGTTCCAGGCGCAGCTTCAACCGCGACAGTGGGGTGCGCAGGTCGTGGGAGACGGCGCCGAGCATGCGTGCCCGTTGCTGCACCTGTTCGCGAATGCGTTGTTGCATCAGGTTGAAGGTGTGCGCCGCTTGTCGTGCCTCGCGCGGGCCGGACTCGTCCAGCGGCGGGCTGTCGAGGTTTTCGCTGAGGCGTTCGGCGGCGTCGCTCAGGCGCTGGATCGGCCGGCTGAGCAGTTTGGCGCCGTACCACGCAGCAATCATCAGCGAGATGAACTGGAAGGTCAGCGGTACCAGCGGCCCGCCGAACCACGGACGCGGCGGGCGATGGGCGAAACGTGGGTCCGGCGGCGGCCGCTGGCCGTCGACGCCCTCGGTAAACTCCGGCGGGGGTGGCGGTGGGGGCGGGCCGTAGTGGTGAAACCAGGCAAAGGCCAGCAGGTGCGCCAGGACGATCGCCACGAACAGCATGCCAAACAGGCGGCCGAACAGCGTGTCGAAGCGCCCTCGCATCAGCCGATGTCTCGCGCGTCGAACAGGTAACCTTCACCGCGCACGGTTTTGATCAACTGCGGGGCTTTCGGGTCGTCGCCGAGTTTTTGCCGCAGGCGCGACACCAGCAAATCGATGCTGCGGTCGAACGCCTCGATCGAACGGCCACGGGCGGCATCCAGCAGTTGTTCGCGGCTGAGTACGCGGCGCGGGCGTTCGATGAAGACCCAGAGCAGGCGGAATTCGGCGTTGGACAGCGGCACCACCAGGCCATCGTCGGCAATCAATTGGCGCAGCACACTGTTCAGGCGCCAGTTGTCGAAGCGGATGTTGGCGCGCTGTTCGGTGCGGTCATCGCGAACCCGGCGCAGTATGGTCTGGATCCGCGCCACCAGTTCCCGGGGTTCGAACGGTTTGGCCATGTAGTCGTCGGCGCCCAGCTCCAGACCGATAATACGGTCGGTGGGTTCGCAGCGGGCGGTGAGCATCAGGATCGGGATGTCCGATTCGGCGCGCAGCCAGCGGCACAGCGACAGGCCGTCTTCGCCGGGCAGCATCAGGTCGAGCACCACCACGTCGAAATGCTCGGCTTGCATCGCCTGACGCATGGCTGCGCCGTCGGTGACACCGCTGGCGTGGATGTTGAAGCGCGCGAGGTAGTCGATCATCAGCTCGCGAATCGGCACATCGTCATCGACGATCAGCGCACGGATGCTCCAGCGCTTGTCGTCTTTCTGCTCATCAGTCACGGTGGTCTGGGTGTTGTGCATGGGGCTGTTCATCTGCCAGTAGGCCGCCAACCACAAAGATGGGCTGCGAGGTGGTGGTTTCAGCATAGGCGTCCTGCCGTGAGGCGGGAAGTGCTGATGTAAGGACGTGTTGCGGCTGGCGAGGCTAGCGCGGGCGCTTGTTGGCGGCGTGTCGGTTGTGTATCGGCTTCGACACAATAGCAACGAGCGCTATGCTGATCACGTTTGCGGCGACGATTTACCGATCATCGGGTGCCGCGCTGGCGCCGCTTCCGCTACAATGCGCGCCGATTTCGACTTGCCTGAGAGCCCATCCATGTCCGCCTGCCAGACTCCTATCATCGTCGCCCTGGATTTCCCCACCCGTGACGCCGCACTGAAGCTGGCCGACCAGTTGGACCCGAAACTGTGCCGGGTCAAAGTGGGCAAGGAACTGTTCACCAGTTGCGCCGCGGAAATCGTCGGCACCCTGCGTGACAAGGGCTTCGAGGTGTTCCTCGACCTGAAATTCCATGACATTCCCAACACCACCGCGATGGCGGTGAAAGCCGCCGCCGAGATGGGCGTGTGGATGGTCAACGTGCATTGCTCCGGTGGTCTGCGCATGATGGCCGCTTGCCGTGAAGAGCTGGACAAGCGCAGCGGCCCGCAGCCGTTGCTGATTGGCGTGACCGTGCTGACCAGCATGGAACGCGAGGATCTGGCCGGTATCGGTCTGGACATCGAGCCGCAGGAGCAGGTCCTGCGCCTGGCTGCGCTGGCCGAAAAGGCCGGGATGGACGGTCTGGTGTGCTCGGCACTGGAAGCCACTGCACTGAAGTCGGCCCACCCGTCGCTGCAACTGGTGACCCCGGGGATTCGCCCGGCGGGCAGCGCGCAAGATGACCAGCGCCGTATCCTGACGCCGCGTCAGGCGCTGGATGCCGGTTCCGATTACCTGGTGATCGGCCGTCCGATCAGCCAGGCGGCGGATCCGGCCAAGGCACTGGCTTCGGTCGTGGCCGAACTGGCTTAAGCAAACACCGCCAAGCCCTGTAGGAGTGAGCCTGCTCGCGATCGCGGTGTATCAGTGACATTGACTGTTACTGACACACCGCGATCGCGAGCAGGCTCACTCCTACAATTGTTTCGTGGTGGCTTTACACCTTCAGCACCAACTTGC
Organism: Pseudomonas sp. NPDC088414; assembly: GCF_044753325.1. Taxonomy (NCBI): domain Bacteria; kingdom Pseudomonadati; phylum Pseudomonadota; class Gammaproteobacteria; order Pseudomonadales; family Pseudomonadaceae; genus Pseudomonas; species Pseudomonas sp. NPDC088414. Next base: position 18,215 of record NZ_JBIVMY010000039.1, read on the forward strand.
CGAAGTTCTCCCCGCTGAACAGTTTCATCAGCGTTTCCGGAAAGGTCTGCAGACCTTCGACGATGTCTTCCTTGCTCTTGAGCTGCCCCTTGGCCATCCAGCCGGCCATTTCCTGCGCGGCACTGGCGTATTGCGCGGCATAGTCCATCACCACAAAACCTTCCATGCGCGCACGGTTGACCAGCAGCGACAGGTAGTTGGCCGGGCCTTTGACCGCTTCCTTGTTGTTGTACTGGCTGATGGCGCCGCAGATCACCACCCGGGCTTTCGGTGCCAGACGGCTGAGCACAGCGTCGAGAATCTCGCCGCCGACGTTATCGAAGTACACGTCGACGCCTTTCGGGCACTCGCGCTTGAGTCCGGCCAGTACATCTTCGTGCTTGTAGTCGATGGCGCCGTCGAAGCCCAGTTCATCGATCAGGTATTTGCACTTGTCGGCACCACCGGCGATGCCGACGACCCGGCAGCCTTTGATCTTGGCGATTTGCCCGGCAATGCTGCCCACCGCCCCGGCAGCCCCGGACAGCACCACGGTGTCGCCAGCCTTCGGTGTGCCGACGTCGAGCAGCGCGAAGTAAGCGGTCATGCCGGTCATGCCCAGGGCGGACAAATACACCGGCAGCGATGCCAGTTTCGGATCGACCTTGTAGAAACCTCTGGGCTCACCGAGGAAATAATCCTGCACGCCAAGGGCGCCGTTGACGTAGTCGCCGACGGCAAAGCCCGGGTTGTTCGAAGCGATGACCTGGCCGACGCCCAGGGCGCGCATGACTTCACCGATTTCTACCGGCGGGATGTAGGACTTGCCCTCGTTCATCCAGCCGCGCATGGCCGGGTCGAGGGACAGGTATTGGTTTTTCACCAGGATCTGGCCTGCGCCCGGTTCGCCGACCGGGACTTCCTGATAAGTGAAGGTCTCACGGGTCGCTGCCCCCACCGGGCGTTTGGCGAGCAGAAACTGGCGATTGGTCTGGCTGGTCATGGCAGGCACTCGAACTGAATGAAGCCTTGTTGATAGACCCTCGAGGCCAATGCCGCAAGGTTGGCTGATACGGCGAATGCGCGATGATCCAGTGCAGTGATAGTCCCCCGGCAGCTTTTATCACTGCGATGCATGAAGGCATAAACAGCCTTCTGATAGTGCTGCCGTGGGGCGCGCGTCGTTGGCTATGCTGCCATTCTGCAAATCCCTCCTGCATCTCTCCCTTCGAGGACATAACAATGAGAATGACGTTTTCCGGCCAAGTGGTCGTAGTCACCGGAGCGGCCAATGGTATCGGCCGGGCGACCGCCCAGGCATTCGCTGCCGAAGGTTTGAAAGTGGTGGTGGCCGATCTGGACGCGGCAGGGGGCGAAGGCACGGTGGCGCTGATTCGTACAGCCGGTGGCGAAGCGACCTTCGTGCGCTGCAACGTTACTGTCGAAAACGAAGTGAAGAATCTGATGGACGAGGTGATCAATACTTACGGGCGCCTGGACTACGCCTTCAACAATGCCGGGATCGAAATCGAGCAAGGCAAGCTGGCCGACGGCTCGATGGACGAGTTCGACGCGATCATGGGCGTCAACGTCAAAGGCGTGTGGTTGTGCATGAAATATCAGTTGCCGCTGTTGCTCGCTCAGGGCGGCGGGGCGATCGTCAACACCGCGTCGGTGGCGGGCCTTGGTGCGGCGCCGAAGATGAGCATTTATGCGGCGTCGAAACACGCGGTGATCGGCCTGACCAAGTCGGCGGCGATCGAATACGCGAAGAAGAAAATCCGCGTCAACGCCGTGTGCCCGGCGGTGATCGACACCGACATGTTCCGCCGCGCCTACGAGGCCGATCCGAAGAAAGGCGAATTCGCCAACGCGATGCACCCGGTCGGGCGCATCGGCAAGGTCGAGGAAATTGCCAGCGCCGTGCTGTATCTGTGCAGCGATGGCGCGGCGTTTACCACTGGCCATTCGCTGGCGGTGGATGGTGGCGTCACCGCCTTCTGATGGGTTGCCGCAAGACTTGAGAAAGCCCGCCTTGCTGCGGGTTTTCTTGTTGTCGCCCGTCAATTCCGCGAATCCGTTAAACAATGTGTATCAAATAGTTAGAACTGTCGCTTTTGACGGCTTTGTCGCACAGCCTGCAGGCCGTGGCTGTGATTTACTGCCGCCAGCAAAACGGACAGGAGTTTGCGTGCTCATGGAATTGAGAATTGACCGACTGGCAATGGTGCCGGTCGTACAGCAGATTGTTGATGGCATGACCGAGTGGATCTCCCGAAGTGGTGTGGCGCCGAGCACGCGGCTGCCCTCCGTCAGGCAGATTGCGCGCGCCAATCTGCTCAGTCAGTCGTGTGTGGCCGAGGCCTGCGAGCGGTTGGTGGCGCAAGGCATTCTGGCTCCCCGTCAGGGCGCCGGGTTCATGGTGGCCGCCCACGGCGGCGGGTTGGTCGGGATTGACTGCGAGCAAGTGGAGGACGGCTTGAAACTCGGCGAGGGTGGCTTGCCGCAAAGCTGGCGGGAGTCCGATGACTTGAGTTACGCGATCCGTCAGGTGGCCCGTATCGACATGGCCAGTCTGTTCAATTACAGCAGCCCGCTGGGTCTGCCGGCCCTGCGCGAACAGATCGTCAAACGCTTGAGGCTGATCGGCGTCCAGTCCCGAAATGAGCAGGTGCTGACGACCTCCGGTGCCAGCCACGCGCTTGATCTGCTCGTGCGCACGCTGTTCAAGTCCGGGGATTGCGTGGTGGTCGAAACCCCCGGGTACGCGCAACTGTTTGATTTGTTGCGCCTGCACGGGGTGCAGATGCTGGAAGTGCGTCGCACCCCGAGCGGGCCGGACCCCCAGGGCCTCGAAGCGCTGTTGCGACAGTTCCGGCCGGTGGCGATGTTCATCAACAGCCACCACCACAATCCCACCGGCTCCTGCCTGACCCTGGGCGTTGCACAACAGATCCTGCAATTGTGCAACGCCCACGATGTGCGCGTTATCGAAGATGATGTCTACGCTGACCTGCACAATGGTAATGGCACACGCCTGGCGGCACTCGATGAGCGAGTGATCTACATCGGCAGTTTTTCCAAGACCCTGAGCAGCTCGCTACGTGTCGGGTTCGTGTATGCCGAGCCGCCGCTGATAGCGCGTCTGGCGCGGGTCAAGATGATCAGCAGCATGGGCACCTCGAGTTTCAATGAGGCAGTGCTGGCCAGTCTTCTGGCCAATGGTGCGTATCGCAAAATGGTCCAGCGTCAGCGTCAGCGCCTGAACACTGATCGGATTGCCGCGTTGCAGGCGTTGGAAGATGCCGAATGGGAGGTTTTCGGCAAGCCGTGTGGCGGCCTGTTCATCTGGGCCCGGGCACCGCTGAGCGATCCCGCCCGTTTGCATGGGCAGGCGCAATGCAGTGGCGTGCGCCTGTGCGCGCCGGGGGCTTTCAGCCCCAGTGGCGAAGTCGGTGAGTGGCAGCGGATCAATGTCGCCTATGCCTGTGATCCGCGCGCCCGGCAGTTTTTTCGCAGCACTCGCGTGAATCGACCTCAAGCGTTCTGAAAACGACGCGTGCGTAGCTTTTTGCCATTATTCCGACGCCAGAGACTTGTGCTGCTCCATGGCCGTTGCGAATCTTCGGCAACAGACTTTGGCAGGGGACTACGCGCAATGATTTCCGCCGTGCAAGGACGTTTTGCCAACCTCGGTATGGCGAAGAAACTGGGTATCGGGTTCGTGCTGGTGCTGCTGTTGACCGCGCTGGTGGCCGCCATGGGGGTCTGGTCCCTGCAGACCATCAGTCAACGATTCGATGGGCTGAAGCAGATGTCGGCGCTCAACAGTGCACTGCTCAAGGTGCGGCTGTTGGAGCAGGATTATGCGCTGCACAGCAACCCGAAAACCGTCGATGCCTTGCACGAAGGCGTAGACGCTTTGCTGGCTCAGGCGGCGCAGCTCAAGGCGCAATCCCCGGCCAACGTGGCAGTGATGGGCGATGTCGAGCAGGCATTGGGCGCCTATCGCAAGGCTTTCGATGAGTTCGTCTCGCTGACCCAGGCCAAGGATCTGGCGCTGGAAATGGCCAGTTGGTCGGTGTCCAGCGTGGCCAACAACCTGGATGTGCTGCAAGCCGGGCTGGCCGATGACGGCGCGTATACCTTGAAGGACACCGAAGGCAAGGACGGCGCGCAATTCATCGAGCAGGCCAGTCAGGTCAGTCAGGTGTCGCGGCTGATGCTGCAGGCGATGAACGAGGCACGGATTCGTCTGGACCAGAGCCGCAAGGGCGATGCCGACAGCGCCGGCAAGGGCAACATCGAGCAGGCCGCTCAGGCGCAGGCTCAGGCCGAGCAGTTGAAGACTACGGTCAAGGATGAGGGCTACCTGACGGTTCTCAATGAGGTGTCCGGGCACATCGCCGGATTCAACGACAAACTGGCCGAGTACACCGGCCTGCTGGCCCAGGAAAAAACCGTCTACGAACAGTTGCACCAGCGTGCGGCGCAGGTGATGGAGCGCGTGGATCAGGCGTATGGCGCCGAGGATGGCGCGATGCAGGCGGAATTGAAGAAGAACTCGGTGTTGATCATCGGTTCTTCGGCGCTGGCATTGTTGGTCGGGCTGATTGCTGCGTGGGTCATCACTCGATTGATCGTCGCGCCATTGCGCAGCGTGATGCGGGTGGCACAGCAGATTGCGGCCGGGGACTTGAGTGCGAGGATAGAGGTCACCCGGCGTGATGAGATCGGGCAACTGATGCTGGCGATGCAGCAGATGGGCACCGGGCTGAGCACGATCGTCAGCGGTTTGCAGGCGGGGATCGAGCAGTTGGCCAGTTCCGCGCAGTCGCTGTCGGCGGTCACCGAGCAGACCAACCTCGAGGTCAATAGTCAGAAGGAAGAGACCGAGCAGGTGGCCACGGCCATGAACCAGATGACCGCTACCGTGCATGACGTGGCGCGCAATGCCGAGGAGGCGGCACTGGCTGCGCAAACGGCGGATGGCAAGGTCGAAAGCGGTCAGCAGGTGGTGCGCCAGAGCATGGCGCGGATCGAGCAACTGGCGGACTCGGCGACGTCGGCCAGTTCGAGCATCGAAAGTCTCAGTGCGCAGATCCAGAACATCGGAACGGTGCTGGATGTGATCAAGAGCGTTGCCGAGCAGACCAATCTGCTGGCGCTCAACGCCGCAATCGAGGCGGCGCGGGCCGGGGAACAGGGCAGGGGCTTTGCGGTGGTGGCCGATGAGGTTCGTGCATTGGCGCGGCGTACCCAGCAATCGACCGAGGAGATCGAGCGGCTGGTCAGTGCGTTGCGTTCGGCGGCGCATTCGTCGGTGCAGCAGATTCAGAGCAGTGGTGAATTGGTGAAGCTGGCGGTCAGTGATGCGCTGCAGACCGAGAGTGCGCTGGGCAGTATTGCGGCGGCGGTTTCGTTGATTCAACAGATGAATCAGCAGATTGCGGCGGCGGCCGAGGAGCAGAGTTCGGTGGCCGAGGAGATCAATCGCAGTGTGACGAGTATTCGTGCGAGTGCGGATCAGTCTTCGATGGCGATGCGGGGGAATGCGGTTTCGAGTGTTGAGCTGGCGCGGTTGGGGGGGGAGCTCAGGGGGATGGTTGGGCATTTTCGGCTTTGACGCTTTTGACTTGGCGGCCTCTGGGCCGACCAGGTTCTTGGGGTTTTGGGTGTATATCCGTTGCTTCGGGTATTGCGGCTGGCGGTTTCGCCCTTACGGCGACTCCCTTTGGCAAACGCCCCAAAGGAAGCAAAGGTCTGGGCCCCGGCGTTCGGCCCTCGCCTAGGCTCGGGTTCCTTCGTTGCGGGATTCATCCGGGCGCATCGCCTCCGGTTTGCTTCGCTGCACCTCCTCTCGATGTGTTTGGCTTCGCCAAACGGTCGCTGCGCTCCCACCCCCGGATAAATCCCTCCACTCAGCCTGCCGAAGGGGCCGGCACGGCAAGATCAAGAGCTGCAGCCGAGCTAACGCTCATCCTGTGTAGGAGCTGCCGAAGGCTCGGGCCGCGTTCGGACGATCTTTTGATCTTGATCTTGATCTTGATCTTGTGGGAGTTGGCTTGCCAGCGATGGCGGCCTGACAGCCGACCAGTCTCCAAATGACCACACCCATTCCAACTGTAGGAGTGAGCCTGCTCGCGATGGCGCCCTGAGAGCCGACCATTCTCTAACTGAATATTTTCAATGGCAGCCAGCCACCACCCACAAAAAAGCCACCTCTCGGTGGCTTCTCTCAACTCTCGACCATCAGTCGTAAATCACTTTCTTCTTCCAGTCCGCATCGGCTTCGACTTCTTTGAGGCCTTCGGTCAACTGGTTCACTTCGCCCTCAACCGGAGCAATCTTGTCCATGACCTGGGCATTGGCGCGGGCCAGGAGTTTTTCCAGGTATTGCAGTTGTTCCGCGTACATCTGCGGGTCTTGCTGTTTGCGCAGGTATTGCACGCCGCGTTCGAAGGCGAGGCGGGCCTGGCCGGGTTGGTTTTGTTGCAGGGACTGTTGGCCGAGGTTGTTGAAGAATTCGATGTGCAGCAGGACCAGGATGTGGCGGACTTCCTTGATCCAGTGTTTGGCTTCGTTTGGTGGCAGGAAGCCGTCGTGGGCGGCGCGGGTGATCTGGCCGTGCAGGGCTTCGAGCAGGAAGCGGACGTCTTTGGCTTTGGCCTCGGTCAGGATCGGGGCCGGCGGGTTGTTGACCGGGATCGATTCGCCCTGGGCCACCAGTGCGCTGAGTTCGGTGATCCGCGCTTTCAGGGTAGCGCTGGTTTTTTCCAGGTTCAGCAGGCGCTGGCAGACGTTCAGCTCCAGTCGGGTCAGCAGCAGCTTGAGTGCCGGGGTCATGAACTGGCCGGGGAAGGTTTCGGTCAGTTCGCCGCAGCGGCGCAGGCGGTCGTTGAGTTCGACTTTGGTGCGGGCCTTCTCCAGTTTGTTGTTTTCCACCACATGGTTCATGTAGCCAATGGCGATCAGAATTGCGATCCCGGCTATGACTAGCAGGGTGATCATGAGTGGTGTCACCGGTAAGACCTCTTTATAGGGTTCGCATGCGAGTGTAGTGGCTGGACATTCAGGCGCCCAGCGCCGCTCGACGAGTTGATTCAGCAGCTTCTGTGTATATCGGCTGCACACTGCTTATATGAATGCTGGCGCAAGGTGCGCAGATTGCCATCATTGTGTTGCGGACTATAACGCCTTGGCGGGTGGCGGAATATAGGCGTCAATCGTCGGGCGACGGAAAAGCCCGAATGCTCCCGTAAAGCAGGTCGAAGTCATTGATTTAAATAAATTTATATTCGGGGGTTGACGACCTCTCAAACCATCCATAGAATGCGCGCCACTTGCAGCGTAAAGCACACAGCGAAACGCGGCAGGGAGTGAATGTTGTAGCGTGTCCCCTTCGTCTAGTGGCCTAGGACACCGCCCTTTCACGGCGGTAACAGGGGTTCGAGTCCCCTAGGGGACGCCAATGCGGGAATAGCTCAGTTGGTAGAGCACGACCTTGCCAAGGTCGGGGTCGCGAGTTCGAGTCTCGTTTCCCGCTCCAATTTTAAACAGCACTGCTCTAGGGCGGGGCTGAGTGAAACCAGAACCAAGTCTTCGGATGCGGGTCTGGACACCGAAACACACACCATGTGTTCCGGGTAGCGTGTCCCCTTCGTCTAGTGGCCTAGGACACCGCCCTTTCACGGCGGTAACAGGGGTTCGAGTCCCCTAGGGGACGCCATTTGCGGGAATAGCTCAGTTGGTAGAGCACGACCTTGCCAAGGTCGGGGTCGCGAGTTCGAGTCTCGTTTCCCGCTCCAAATTCTAAAAGCGCCGCTCAGTGAGCGGCGTTTTTATTAGTGAAAGTTGTAGCCTGTCCCCTTCGTCTAGTGGCCTAGGACACCGCCCTTTCACGGCGGTAACAGGGGTTCGAGTCCCCTAGGGGACGCCATTGCGGGAATAGCTCAGTTGGTAGAGCACGACCTTGCCAAGGTCGGGGTCGCGAGTTCGAGTCTCGTTTCCCGCTCCAATTTCACAAAAACGCCGATCAGTGATGATCGGCGTTTTTGTTTGTGCAGCATTCAGCACGCAACAAAAAAGGACCTTCGGGTCCTTTTTTGTTTTCACGTCAGGCCCGCTGAAGCACGGGCCTGTGCCTTATCAGAGCTTCGGTAGCTGGCCGACACGCCCCATCATTTCCGTGACGATCTGCAGGTCGAGCAGGAACTGGTCAACCGTCTTGAACTCGCCATCGGTATGCCCGGTGTATTTCACCTCAGGTCGCGCCAGGCCGAATTGCACGCCATTCGGCAGTTCATGTACCGAGGTTGCGCCGGCAGACGTGCCGAACTCGTGCTTCATGCCCAGATTTTCGGTGGACACTGCCAGCAGGGCTTTGACCCATTCGCCTTCCGGATTGCGGTACATCGGCTCGGCGATCGAGTAGGTGAAGTTCACGGCAACGCGGGTTTTCTTGCTCCAGGCCGCCAGCTTGTCAGCGATTTCTTTCTTCAGCACTTCTGGCGATTTGCCCTTCGGCACGCGCAGGTTGACTGCCAGTTTGAAGGCTTTGTCGTCCACGCCAACGTAGGTCAGCGAGGTGGTCAGCGGGCCCATGAACGAATCGGAGAAGCCCACGCCGAGTTTTTTCCCGAGGTAATCCAGGCCCCAGTTGTTGGACGCATAGCGTGCAGCGTCGGTGATCTGGTTGTGCTTGAGCGCCACCTTGCCGTCGAGGCTGTTGATGAAGTCGAGCATCCGTGCGACCGGGTTGACGCCGGACTCGGGCTCGGAGGAGTGCGCGGACACACCGGTGACGCTCAGCTTGACGTCTTTGCCATCAACCTTGGCCGCGACTTCGAAGTCACCACCGTGTTTTTTCGCGTATTCGTTGCCGGCCTTTTGCAGGCTCGCCGCCAGTTGCTCGGGCTGGTCGCTGACGAGGGTCGCGACCGAAACCGATGGAATCTGGTTGGTTGCCAGGCCGCCGGTCATCGAGATGATTTCTGCGCCGCTGCCTTCAGCCTTGCGCAGCGGGAAGTTGGCCATGACCGTGCCGTAGCCTTTCTCGGCGATGACCACCGGGTAGCCACCGTCCAGCGCCATGTTGTAGTTCGGCGTCGGGTTGTGTTCGAAGTAATACGGGATCGCGTCGCCGGTGGTTTCTTCGGTAGTGTCCACCAGCAGTTTGAAATTGCGTGCCAATGGCAGCTTTTCTTCCTTGATCACTTTCATCGCGTACAGGGCGACGACGATGCCGTTCTTGTCGTCCTCGGTGCCGCGGCCGTACATGCGGTTGCCGATCAGCGTGACTTTGAACGGATCGAGTTTGGTGCCGTCTTTCAGCACCCAGTTTTCCGGGGTGACCGGCACCACGTCGGCATGCGCGTGGATGCCCACGACTTCGTCGCCGCTGCCGTCGAGGGAGATTTCATAGACGCGGTTGTCGACGTTGCGGAACTTCAGGTTGAACGATTCGGCCAGATTCTTGATCTTTTCGGCGATCTTGATGAATTCCGGATTGTCGTGCTGGGCCACACCTTCTTTCTGGAAGGTCGGGATTTCCACCAGTTCGCGCAGGGTTTCGAGCGCGGCTTTGCCGTACTTGGCGCGGGTGTAGATGCCCAGCAGGCGATTGATCTCGTTCTGCTGCTCGGCGGTCAGGGTCTTGTTGTCGAGAAAACCATTGATCGCCGGGGCGAGGTTGTCGGTCTTGCTCAGATCGCTTTTCGCGACGGCACCGAGAAACTGACGAAAATCGCTGACCGTCGTATCGCTGAAGGTCTTGAGGATCGCAGCACTTTGCTCAGGGGTGATGTTGGCCTGGGCAGGCAGGGTGAACGACGAAAGACTGGCCAGAGCCAGGCTGGCAGCGGCCAGGCGCTTGAGAGAAAAATTCATTGCGGTGGGCATTCCTTTGCAGGCAGTTGAGAGGGAAGTGTTTGAAAGTTGAAACAAATCTTTTCCAAACTAACACCACGAAGGTGTTGAAGGGGAGTCCCTGAAGTGGGATCCGTCGCACAGAAATGCAAAAGCGGCGCACAAACGAAAAAGGCCCGATCGGCGTTCAACCGATCGGGCCTTTGCTTTGAACGCGGCTTTTACATCGACAACACCAGCCTGCCGGCGAACAGAATCAGGATCACACCCATGCTGCGCTCGAACCAATGGCCCATGCGCATGAACAGGGTCCGCACCCTGCTGCTGGAAAAAAACAGCGCGACGATCACGAACCACAGCGCATTGACGAAGCACATCCAGACACCGTACAGCGCCTGGATATTCAGTGGGGTGCTGGCGCTGATGATCGTGGTGAAGATCGCCAGGAAGAACAGCGTGGCCTTGGGGTTAGTGGCGTTGGTCAGAAAACCGGTGCTGAACGCCTTGAACAGCGACTGCTCGACCAGCGGTTCGTCAGCGCTTTTTTCGCCCTCGAGCGTGGTCTTCGGTTTACTGCGGATCAGGCTGATGCCGAGGTAAAAGATGTATGCGCCACCGATCACCTTGGCCACCGTCAGCAACCACGGCGTGGTGTGCATCAGGGCGCCAACCCCGAGCAAAGTGTAGAGAACGTGCACGGAAATGCCGGCGCCGATGCCCAGTGCGGTGCAGATGCCTACCAGTCGGCCGAAGCGCACGCTCTGGCGAATGGTCACGGCGAAGTCCGGGCCGGGAGCGACCACGGCCAGAAAGTGAATGGTGGCCAGCGCCAGAAACTCGCCCAGGTAGTTCGATAACATCTCAGCTCCAGAAGGTCAGGGGTGAAGCATTGCCGCGATAGCCGACAAAGAACGAAAGGCTCAGTCGCGGATCCGTTACGCCCGGGGTCACCGAGTGCATGCAGCGCGAATTGAACATGATGAAATCTCCCGGCTGCGGCCGCACTTCCAGGGTCGGTGGGCCGAGCAGCGCCGGGTCGATGCCGTAACTGTCGCCACGCATCTGGTCGAACTGATCCGGGGTGATGTCGTCGTCCCACATCTGCAGTGCGCCGCCCTCGGTCGGCATGTTCAGGTACACGTTGCAGGCGAATTGCGCTTCCAGGCTGCGGGCCTGAAAGCTGTCCGGGGCGTCCTTGGCGAAAATGTCGTGGTGGGCGAGGAAGCACACGCCGGGTTTGACCACCCGCGACAGGCCGACATACATCTTGCGCCCATAGAGGTTTTCCAGATGTGCGCCGGCCGGCCATGATTCGTCGAGCATGCAGCGCAGAGTGTCGACCGGCGAGGAGTAGGGCGCACAGCGCTCGCGCAGTTCGGCGATGTTGCGGGTGGCGCGTTCGAAGTAGTCCTCGATCAGCAGCGGCTGATTTTCCGCCTCGTAAAACGCCATGCCGATGCGGCCGATGCTCGGCGCGTTGATGTAGCCCTCGAAGCCCGGAGCAAGAATCTTGTCGCCAATCTCGATCGCCAGCGGCTCGGGCAAGAAGCCTTTGACGCGGATGGCGAGGACTTCTTCGTTGGCCAGTTTTTTTATGCACGTCTCATCGAGACGCTCGACGTCTAGCATCATTGTTTTTAGGTCCATCTATCGATAGTCAACGGAACCGGCGAGTGCGGTTCCCCGGCGTCGAACGCTGCGCGGAGCAGCGTCCGAGATGCTTAATCCACGCTGTAGTGGACGGATAACGTGCCTTTCTTCTGCGAAAGCGAGGCGATCGTGACTGTGCCCAAATCCTTCAGGCTGCGTACATGGGTGCCACCGCAGCCATAGGCCGGCAGCTCGCCGAAGCCGATTTCCCGTGCGCCTTCGCGCAGCGAGGTCAGGCGCGGCAGATCGTGTTCGATCCACTGACTGATACCGTGTTGAACGGTTGGCGCGTCGACTTCCTGAGCGGCGTCGCCCGGCTTGAATTGCACCCGGCCCTCGTCCGGCCAGTGGTGCGCTTTGATCGGCGTCCAGCCCATGGCCTGCAGGAAATGCCCGATCAGGTGCCCGGCCGAATGCATGCGAGTGTTGTAGCGGCGCCGTTGTTCATCCACATGAATGCAGGTCATGCCCGGTTTTACCGGGCGATCGACGTAATGCACGATCCGGTCAGGTTCCTGCACCACGCGCAGCACCTGGCTTTCGCCAATCATGCCGGTGTCACAAGGCTGACCACCGCCTTGCGGATGAAACAGCGTGGCGCGCAGCACCACGGCAAATTCGTTCTCGTGGGGCGTGCAGTCGAGGACTTCCACATTAGCCTTGAGGTCATCACTATGGAAAAAGAGGCGAAGCGTCATATTCCATGCCCTTATTAAAGTGTCTGTTTTTATTATATGAATCGTGCAATAACGTGATAATCCGTTCAAACATCAAAGGACTTGTGCGCTGTGAGCATCAATCTTCCGCTGCCACTGCTTGGTGAAATGGCGATCTTCGTCAAGGTCGTGGAGACCGGCAGTTTTTCCGAGGCGGCCCGCCAACTGGGCTCGTCGCCGTCGGCGATCAGTCGCAGCATTTCCCGCCTGGAAAAGGCCTTGGCCACGCGTTTGCTGCAGCGCACTACGCGCAAACTGCGCCTGAGTGACGGGGGCGAGGAAGTGTTCAAGCGCTGTCAGGAGATGGTCAGCGCCGCCAAATCGGTGATGGAGATCAGCGGGCAGTTCACCCACGAAGCGGAAGGGCGGGTGCGGGTCAGTGTGCCGAAAGCGGTCGGGCGTTTCGTGATTCATCCGCACATGCCTGAGTTTCTGCGGCGTTATCCGAAAGTCGATGTCGAGTTGCTGCTGGAAGACCGCCAGGTTGATTTGATTGACGATCATGTCGACCTGGCGATTCGTATCACTGACCGTCCGCCGGCCGGGCTGGTCGGACGGCAGTTGCTGACCATCGACCATTTGCTCTGCGCCACCCCGCAATACCTGGCGGAACACGGCACGCCGACTCACCCTCACGATCTGCTCAATCACAGTTGCATCTATCTGGGGGAAACCCCGAGCGATGCACGCTGGAAATTCAAGAAGGGCAGCAAAGCGGTGACCGTCGGCGTGCGTGGCCGCTATGCCGCCAACCATACCGGCGTGCGGCTCGGGGCAGTGTTGCAGCACATTGGTATTGGCAGCTTGCCGTACTTCACTGCGCGTTATGCGCTGGAGCAGAAGTTGATTGTGCAGGTGTTGCCGGAGTGGACGTTTCTCGCTTCCTACCATGGCGGCCTGTGGCTGCTGCATTCACCGACGCGTTATCTGCCGCCGAAGCTGCGGGTGTTCATCGATTATTTGGTGGAATGTCTGGAGAAAGAGCCGACGTTGAGCAAGCCGGGGAAGGCGGGGGCGCCGAATAATCTGGCGCTGGCGTATGAATTGCCGGAGAGCGAGGGGCTACTTTAAAAGCAAAAGATCGTCCGAACGCGGCCCGAGCCTTCGGCAGCTCCTACAGGGATTAGGTGGATTCCCTGTAGGAGCTGCCGCAGGCTGCGATCTTTTGATCTTCAAACCATTAAATCAGTGCTTGCTGTCCTGGGCAGACATCGCCAGCAGCTGTTTTTCCTGATTCCAGTCGAACGGTTCATCGTTCTGTTCGGCTTCGTAGCGACGTTCTTCCAGTGCCTGATACAGGTCGATTTCTTCATCGGACAGGTAATGCAGGCAGTCGCCAGCGAAGAACCACAGCAGATCCCGCGGAATCAGGTGGGCAATTTGCGGATAACGGGTAATTACTTGGGTCAGGATGTCCTGGCCCAGGTACTGGCTTTCGATCGGATCGATCGGCAGGGACGCCAGCAGTTCGTCAAAGCGCTCCAGGAACAAGGCATGGCTTTCTTCGGGAACCTGTTCGGCCTCACCTACGGCGACCAGGATACTGCGCAGGTGGTCGAGCAAAACCAGATGATCGGCAACGACGTTGGACACGAGATAAGTCCTCAAGAGCAAAACGGGCGCGGGAGTATAAAGCTCTCGCGCCCGTTTTTCACAAATAAACAGCTACACGGTCGTCAGCATCAGCGGACTTTGCCCTCAGCCTGCTTCAGTTCTTCCTTGTCGAAATCATCGACGTCGATCACTTTGCGGCGTGCCGCTTCGGCGTCGCGCAGGGTCTGCGCTTCCGCCGCTTGCAACACCCCGGCCTCCAGTGCGGCGTCGATGGCGTGTTCGCCGGCGACCGGTTTGACCTGACCGCTTTTCAGCGCCGTGTGCAGTTTCTTGTGCAGCGGTTGTGCGGCATTCAGCAGATCGCTGGCGTGTTGCAGAGCACCAACGGCATCGTCGGCGGACTGCGGGCGATAGCAGCCGGCGAGCAGTTCTTCGAGGGTCGGATCGCCTTTGGCCCGGCCGATCACTGCGGCGACTTCGGCACCGAGCTTGTCCGATGGGCCTTTGTGGCGACGGCCGAACGGGAACACGATCACTCGCAGCAGGCAGCCAAACACTTTGTTCGGGAAGTTGCTCAGCAGCTCATCCAGCGCCCGTTCCGACTGGCCGAGGCTTTCTTCCATGGCCCAGCGGAACAGCGGCTCCATATGCGCCGGCGAATCCAGGTCGTGATAACGCTTGAGCGCAGCGGAGGCCAGATACAGGTTGCTCAGCACATCACCGAGGCGGGCCGAGAGGCGTTCCCGGCGCTTCAGTTCGCCACCCAGCAACATCATGCTGAAGTCGGCGAGCATGGCGAAAGCCGCTGCCTGCCGATTGAGGGCACGGAAGTAGCCCTGACTGATCCTGTCTCCGGGCGCATGTTCGAAGTGTCCCAGGCCCAGGTTCAGCACCAGGGTGCTGGCGGCATTGCTGACGGCAAAACCGATGTGCTTGAGCAGCAGGCCATCGAATTCTTTCAGTGCCTGTTCCTTGTCTTCACGGCCGGCGAGGGCCATTTCCTTGAGGACGAACGGATGGCAGCGAATGGCGCCCTGACCGAAGATCATCAGGTTGCGCGAGAGGATGTTCGCGCCTTCCACGGTGATGAAGATTGGCGCGCCGTTCCAGCTGCGCCCCAGGTAGTTGTTCGGCCCCATGATGATCGCCTTGCCGCCGTGCACGTCCATGGCGTGGGTGATGCACTCGCGGCCGCGTTCGGTCAGGTGATACTTGAGGATCGCCGACAGCACCGACGGTTTCTCGCCCAGATCCACCGCGTTGGCGGTGAGCATGCGCGCGGCGTCCATCATCCAGGCGTTGCCGCCGATGCGCGCCATGGCTTCCTGAATGCCTTCGAAGGCCGACAGCGGCACGTTGAACTGTTCACGAATCTGCGCGTATTGACCGGTCACCAGACTGGTGAACTTGGCCGCGCCGGTGCCGACTGCCGGCAGCGAAATCGAACGCCCGACCGACAGGCAGTTCATCAGCATCATCCAGCCCTTGCCGAGCATGTCCTGGCCGCCGATGAGGTAGTCCAGCGGGATGAACACGTCTTTGCCGGAGTTCGGGCCGTTCATGAATGCGGCACCCAGTGGCAGGTGACGACGGCCGATTTCCACACCCGGTGTATCGGTGGGAATCAGCGCCAGACTGATGCCGAGATCTTCCTTGTCGCCCAGCAGATGCTCCGGGTCATAGGCTTTGAAGGCCAGACCGAGCAGGGTCGCGACCGGACCGAGGGTGATGTAGCGTTTTTCCCAGTTCAGGCGCAAGCCGATGACTTCCTCGCCTTCCCACTGGCCCTTGCAGATGATCCCGGTGTCCGGCATGGCGCCGGCGTCGGACCCGGCCAGCGGGCCGGTGAGGGCGAAGCACGGAATGTCATCACCACGGGCCAGTCGCGGCAGGTAGTGATTGCGTTGTTCGTCCGTGCCGTAATGCAACAGCAGTTCGGCCGGGCCGAGGGAGTTGGGCACCATCACGGTGGAAGCGAGGTCGCCGCTGCGGGTGGCGAGTTTCATTGCCACTTGCGAGTGGGCGTAGGCGGAAAAGCCCTTGCCGCCGAATTCCTTGGGAATGATCAGGGCGAAGAAGCCGTGTTCCTTGATGTGGCTCCAGGCTTCGGGCGGCAGGTCCATCGACTGGCCGATCTGCCAGTCAGTGACCATCGCGCAGAGCTCTTCGGTCGGGCCGTCGATGAACGCCTGTTCCTCTTCGCTCAGTTGCGCCTTGGGATAGGACAGCAGTTTGTCCCAGTCGGGGCGGCCGCTGAACAGCTCGCCATCCCACCATACGGTGCCGGCATCAATGGCGTCGCGTTCGGTCTGCGACATCGGCGGCAGGGTTTTCTGGAACCAGTTGAACAGCGGCGCGGTGAAGTGTTTGCGGCGCAGGTCAGGCAGCAGCAACGGTGCGGCAACCGCCGCAAGCACGACCCAGAACACCAGCAGCAACCAGCCCGGGGCATGGCTGAAAATGCCCATCGCCAGCAGGTATACGGCGACGATACCCAACGCGGGCAGGGGGGCGATGCGGCGGTGGGCGAGATACGCCACACCGACGATCAGAACCAGTATCCACAACAACAGCATATGTAATCCTCCGTGAACCAAGGCAAACCGACCCTCCAGAGCTTAGACGGCATCTGTAAAACGGGGTGGTCAGAACCTGGTGATTGAACTCGTGGGAAACCCCGGATGGTTTTCGTAGGTTCGGTGGGCAACACCCGTGGGAAATCGTTCGCCGTTCCCGCGTCTTCGCGTGCATGTTTGGCCGAAACGTCGTTATCTCTGTGCTTGAGCTGTCGCTAGACTCGGGGCTCACCCAGGAGAACATCGTCATGCGCGAGTATCTGAGCCCCGGCCGCTTCATCGATAGTGACCACCCGGCGGTGGTGGAGTTCGCCGAACAACACCGCGGTGCCAGCCGCGACCCGCTCGCGCAGGCGATCAGTCTCTATTACGCCGTGCGCGAAGTGGTGCGCTACAACCCGTATACCTTCAGCCTCGACCCGCAGACCCTGTGCGGCAGTCATGCGCTGGCGGCCGGGGAAAGTTATTGCGTGCCCAAGGCCACATTGCTGGCCGGGTGCGCACGGCATTGCGGCATTCCCGCACGCATCGGACTGGCCGACGTCAAGAATCACCTGTCGACCCCGCGTTTGCTGGAGTTGTTGCGCAGCGATGTGTTCGCCATGCACGGTTACACCGAAATGTTCCTCAACGAGCGCTGGGTCAAAGCCACGCCGGCCTTCAATCAGCAACTCTGCGAATTGTTCAATGTCGCACCGTTGGACTTTGACGGGATCAATGACAGCGTTTTCCATCCGTATAACCGTGACGGCGCGCTGTTGATGGAGTATCTGGTCGATCACGGCCAGTTCACCGATGTGCCGGAGCAGTTCTTCTTCGAACACCTGGAAAAATGCTACCCGCATCTGTTTGGCGAGCATCAGGCGAAGGTGCTAGGCGATATGCAGAGTGATTTGAGTCGGGTCTGATCCGGCGTATGCTGCCTGCCCACTCACTTGAAAAGAGGCGGTCATGCTGAAGATCTGGGGACGGAAAAACTCATCGAATGTCAGGAAACCACTGTGGGCCGCCGAGGAGCTGGGCCTGGCCTACGAGGCGATTGACGCCGGTGGTGCTTTCGGTGTGGTCGACACACCTGAATACCGGGCGATGAACCCGAACGGCCGGGTACCGGTGATCGAAGATGACGGCTTCGTGCTGTGGGAATCGAATGCCATCGTGCGTTACCTGCTGGCCAGGCATGCACCGAACAGCGCCTGGTATCCGGCAGACCTGCAAGCCCGGGCCATCGCGGACAAGTGGATGGATTGGACCACCTCGAGTTTTGCCGGACCCTTTCGCACCGTGTTCTGGGGCGTGTTGCGTACCCCAGCGGACCAGCAGGACTGGCCCGCAATCAACGCCGCAATCAAGGAGTGCACCGCGCTGCTGGCCATGGCCGATCAGGCCCTCGCCAGCCAGCCATACCTGTCCGGCAGCGAAATCGGCATGGGCGATATTCCGCTGGGCAGTTTCATTTATGCCTGGTTCGAGATGCCGATCGAACGCGCCGCGCAGCCGCATCTGGAAGCGTGGTATGCACGGTTGAAGCAGCGTCCGGCTTATCAGAAAGCGGTCATGACCGCGTTGACTTGATAATAACTATCGACACTCTTGACTGTACTTGTGTAGCGGCGGCAAGCACCATTGCGCTCATGCGCCGTGGTTGTTTTGTTCGCCGCCCGGCCCAATCTTTCCTTTTCTTCCCTTCTTGGTGCGTAAATCCGATATGAGTTCCGCTCTGTCCATCCGGCAGCTAACCAAAACCTACGGCAACGGGTTCCAGGCCTTGAGTGGTATCGATCTGGACGTCGCCGAAGGTGACTTTTTCGCCTTGCTCGGCCCCAACGGCGCCGGCAAATCCACGACCATCGGCATTCTCTCGACCCTGGTCAACAAGACCAGCGGCACGGTGAATATCTTCGGTCATGACCTGGACAAGAACCCCGCCGCGCTCAAGCGCTCGATCGGCGTGGTGCCCCAGGAATTCAACTTCAACCAGTTCGAAAAGACTTTCGACATCGTCGTGACCCAGGCCGGTTACTACGGCATTCCGGCGAAGATCGCCAAGGAACGCGCCGAACAGTACCTGACCCAGCTCGGCCTGTGGGACAAGCGCGATGTACCATCGCGCTCGCTGTCCGGCGGCATGAAACGGCGTCTGATGATTGCCCGCGCCCTGGTGCATGAACCGCGCCTGCTGATCCTCGATGAGCCGACCGCTGGCGTCGACATCGAACTGCGTCGCTCGATGTGGACGTTCCTCACCGAGCTGAACCAGAAAGGCATCACCATCATCCTCACCACGCACTACCTGGAAGAGGCCGAGCAGTTGTGCCGCAACATCGGCATCATCGACCACGGCACCATCGTCGAGAACACCAGCATGAAACAGTTGCTGGGCCAGTTGCACGTCGAGACCTTCCTGCTCGACCTGAAAAACGACTTGCACGCCGCGCCGCAATTGATTGGCTATCCCGCCCGGTTGCTCGACGGCCATACCCTGGAAGTCCAGGTCGACAAATCCATGGGCATCACCGCGCTGTTCACCCAGTTGGCGCAACAGAACATCGAAGTGTTGAGCCTGCGTAATAAAACCAATCGCCTCGAGGAGCTGTTCGTGTCCCTGGTGGAGAAAAATCTGTCGAAGGTGGCGGTATGAGTTCCGAGTTCCGCCCCAACCTCGTCGCCCTCCAGACCATCGTTTATCGCGAGGTCAAACGCTTCACGCGGATCTGGCCGCAGACCCTGCTGCCGCCGGCGATCACCATGGTTCTGTACTTCGTGATCTTCGGTAACCTGATCGGCAAGCAGATTGGCGGCATGGGTGGCTTCAGTTACATGGAGTACATCGTGCCGGGGCTGATCATGATGTCGGTGATCACCAACTCCTACGGCAACGTGGTCTCGAGTTTCTTCGGCAGCAAGTTCCAGCGCTCCATCGAGGAACTGATGGTCTCGCCAGTGTCGCCGCACACGATTCTGATCGGCTTCACCATTGGCGGCGTGCTGCGCGGTTTGATGGTCGGGGTCATCGTGACCATTCTGTCGCTGTTCTTCACCCATCTGCAGGTGCATCACCTCGGCGTGACCATCCTTGTGGTGGTGCTGACCGCGACCATCTTTTCGCTGCTGGGCTTCATCAACGCGGTGTTTGCGCGCAACTTCGATGACATCTCGATCATCCCGACGTTTGTGCTGACGCCGCTGACCTACCTGGGTGGGGTGTTCTACTCGATTACCTTGCTGCCGCCGTTCTGGCAAACCGTGTCGCTGGCCAACCCGGTGTTGCACATGGTCAACGCCTTCCGTTACGGCATTCTTGGGGTGTCGGATATCCGCATCGGCATCGCGATCACCTTCATGCTGGTGGCGACAGTGGTGTTGTACCTCGGTTGCGCGCGGCTGCTGGTGAGTGGGCGCGGGATGCGCACCTGATCCGCAACCGCGTCGCTGCCATCGCGAGCAGGCTCACTCCTACAGAAGGGCGTGTTCCTATGTAGGAGTGAGCCTGCTCGCGATGGGGCCTATTCAGACGCTACAAAAAAAACGGCCTCCCACTGCGGAGGCCGTTTTGCATTCAGCGCATGCGGTTTTTCTTGCGGCGCGCCCATTGCCGTGCCACCCACCAGCGCCAGTACAGCATCACCGTGAAGTAGGCGAGGATGCCGAGTAGCAATCCGCACACTACCGACCCCAGCAAAAACGGTTGCCACATGGTCGACAACTCTCCGCTCATCCATTCCCAGGTCAACGAATCGGGCAGGGTGCGGGCGGGTACATTCATCAACCAGGCCCCGGTCTGGTAAGTGCAGAAAAACACCGCCGGCATGGTGATCGGGTTGGTCAGCCAGACCAGGCTGACGGCAATCGGCATGTTGCCGCGCACGGTGATCGCCAGTGCCGCCGCCACCAGCATCTGCGCCGGAATCGGCAGGAACGCGGCGAACAGGCCGACGGCCATCGCCCGGGCCACCGAGTGCCGATTGAGGTGCCAGAGGTTCGGGTCATGCAGCAACTTGCCGAGAAAGCGTAAGGATTTGTGTTCCCTGATGCTCGTCGGGTCGGGCATGTAACGTTTGAATAAGCGCCGGGGCATAAGGCTTCTCGGTCGGTTAAGGCGGCAAGTATGTCTGGATTCTACGAAGCGCCCATTCAGACTTTGTGACAATTGTTGACGACGACCCAGCTTCGTACCCGCTACGCCTAATGCAGGAACTCTCAAGGACGGGCTTATGCGCACAGGGATGATGGCGCTGGCAGTCGGTCTGCTGGTTGCGGTTTTTTTGCCGGTTTTACCGCCGGTCGGGTTGATGATGTTGTTGCCGTTGGTGGGACTGATGTTGCTGCCGTTTCGCAGCTATCCCGTGGCGCTTCTGTTGTTCGGTTTCACCTGGGCGTGCGTCAGTGCGCAATGGGCGTTGAATGATCGTCTGCCCGCAGCGCTTGACGGCGAAACCCGTTGGGTCGAAGGACGGGTGGTCGGCTTGCCGCAAAACAGCGAGGGCGTGGTGCGTTTCGAGTTGGCCGATGCCCGCTCGCGTCACGAGAAGCTGCCTTCGTTGATGCGCCTGGCGTGGTACGCCGGGCCGCCGCTTAACAGCGGCGAGCGCTGGCGGCTGGCGGTAAAGCTTAAGCGCCCGGTTGGTTTGCTCAATCCCGATGCCTTCGATTACGAGGCCTGGCTGTTGGCGCAACGCATTGGCGCGACGGGCACGATCAAGGACGGTCAGCGCCTTGCCGAGGCGAGTTGGGCATGGCGCGACAGCATTCGGCAGCGCTTGCTTGAAGTGAACGCGCAGGGCCGGGGCGGTGCATTGGCGGCGCTGGTACTCGGTGACGGCTCGGGGCTCAGCCGCGAGGATTGGCAGATCCTGCAGGACACCGGCACCGTGCATCTGCTGGTGATTTCCGGTCAACACATCGGGATGTTGGCGGCGGTTATGTATCTGCTTGTCGCCGGGCTGGCGCGCTATGGCTGGTGGCCGCTGCGCTGGCAATGGCTGCCATGGGCCTGCGGGCTGGCGTTTGCCGCGGCGCTCGGTTATGGCTTGCTTGCCGGGTTCGAGGTGCCGGTGCAACGGGCCTGCGTGATGGTCGGGTTGGTGTTGCTGTGGCGCCTGCGCTTTCGCCATCTCGGCGCGTGGTGGCCGCTGTTGCTGGCATTCGATGCGCTGCTGTTGTTCGATCCGTTGGCCAGTTTGCGTCCGGGTTTGTGGCTGTCGTTCGCCGCAGTGGGGATTTTGATTTTCACCTTCGGCGGGCGGCTCGGCGCGTGGAAATGGTGGCAGACCTGGACTCGCGCGCAATGGCTGATTGCGCTGGGGCTGTGCCCGGTGTTGCTGGCGCTGAACCTGCCGATCAGCCTTAGCGGACCTCTGGCGAATCTGCTGGCGGTGCCGTGGGTCAGTCTGCTGGTGCTGCCACCAGCGCTGCTCGGCACGCTGTTGTTGCCGGTACCTTACGTCGGTGCAGGCTTGTTGTGGCTGGCCGGTGGTTTGATCGACTGGCTGTTTCGTGGCTTGTCGGTGATCGCCGGGGCTTGGCCGGCGTGGATCTCGCCGTCGCTGCCGTGGTGGGTTTTGCTGCTCGGCAGTCTCGGCGCCTTGCTGTTGCTGTTGCCGCGCGGGGTGCCATTGCGACCACTGGGCTGGCCGTTGCTGTTGATTCTGCTGGCGCCGCCTCGCGAGCGAGTGGCCGAGGGCCTGGCCGATATCTGGCAGCTCGATGTCGGTCAGGGTCTGGCGATCCTGATCCGCACGCGTCATCACACGTTGCTCTACGACGCCGGTCCACGCTTTGGCGATTTCGATCTGGGGGAGCGGGTGGTGCTGCCGGCGCTGCACAAACTGGGGGTCGAGCGCATTGATTTGATGCTGCTCAGTCATGCCGACGCCGACCATGCCGGTGGTGCGCTGGCGGTATCGCGGGGGCTGAAAGTGACGCGGGTGATCAGCGGCGATCCGCCGGGGCTGCCCGCCATACTGCGGGCCGAAGCCTGTGAAAGCGGGCGCCAATGGCAGTGGGACGGCGTCAGTTTTCAGCTGTGGCAATGGTCGGCGGCCAATGACAGCAATCAGCGCTCCTGCGTGTTGCAGATCGAGGCCAATGGCGAGCGGCTGCTGCTGACCGGCGATATCGACACGGCTGCCGAACGGGTTTTGCTGGAGAGTCCGTTGGCGGTGCCGACGCACTGGCTGCAGGCACCGCACCACGGCAGCCGCAGTTCCTCGTCGACGGCTTTGCTCAGGGACTTGAAGCCGCATTCGGTGCTGATCTCCCGGGGACAGGGCAATTCGTTCGGCCATCCGCATCCACTGGTGCTGGCGCGTTATCGCCAGCAAGGGCTGCGCATCTACGACAGCGCGCAGCACGGCGCCATTCATCTGCGCCTGGGCAGCTTTCAGGCGCCGTGGCTGATGCGTCAACAGCGGCGTTTCTGGCGTTGAAACACCATTGATCGCGGGATCGCCGAATGCGGCATCAGGTCGTCGGGGCGGCGGGTCTTAATCGCGAACCGGTATGGTAAAGTGGCGCACTTTTTCGAGGGGACTGTCACTGTGTGGGAATTGGTCAAATCCGGCGGCTGGATGATGTTGCCGATCATTCTGAGTTCCATCGCGGCCATGGCGATTGTCGCCGAGCGCCTGTGGACCCTGCGCGCCAGCCGCGTCACCCCCGAGCATCTGCTGGGCCAGGTCTGGGTCTGGATCAAGGACAAACAGCTCAATAAAGAAAAGCTCAAGGAATTGCGCGCCAATTCGCCGCTGGGTGAAATCCTCGCCGCGGGTCTGGCCAACTCCAAACATGGTCGCGAGATCATGAAGGAATGCATCGAAGAAGCCGCCGCGCGGGTGATTCACGAGCTCGAACGCTACGTCAACGCGCTGGGCACGATTGCCGCCATGTCGCCGTTGCTGGGCCTGTTGGGCACGGTACTGGGCATGATCGACATTTTCAGCGCCTTCACCGGTTCCGGCATGACCACCAATGCCTCGGTCCTGGCCGGCGGTATTTCAAAGGCACTGATCACCACCGCGGCGGGCCTGATGGTCGGTATTCCGTCGGTGTTCTTCCACCGTTTCCTGCAACGCCGCATCGATGAGCTGGTGGTGGGCATGGAGCAGGAAGCGATCAAACTGGTCGAAGTGGTGCAGGGCGACCGTGACGTCGATCTGGCCGGGGACAAAGCGTGAAATTCCGTCGCAAACCCCGGGAAACGATCGACATCAACCTCGCGTCGCTGATCGACGTGGTGTTCATCCTGTTGCTGTTTTTCGTCGTGACCACCACCTTCACCCGCGAAACCCAGCTGCGTGTCGATCTGCCGGAGTCGGTCAGCGGATCGCCGGCCGAAGACCAGCAGCTCAAGCAACTGGACGTCGCGATCAGCGCCGAAGGCGTGTTTTCGGTGAACAACAAGATTCTGCCGAAAAACGACCTGGCGACGCTGATGGAAGCCATGCAGAAAGAAGCCAACGGTGACACCAATATGCCGTTGTCGATCAGCGCTGACGGCAAGACCCAACACCAATCAGTGATCACCGCCATGGACGCGGCCGGCAAGCTCGGTTTCAGCCATCTGCGTATGACCACGGTCGAGGCGGCGCCCAAATCCTGATGAGCCTGTCCGATCGTTTGCTCGCCGCGTGGTATCAGGGGCACCCGGCCCTGACGCTGCTGCGGCCGCTGGAAATGCTCTACCGCCGCGTGGTGGTCAACAAGCGTCAGCGCTTTCTCGACGGCGAAGGCCAGATCTACCAGTCACCGGTGCCGTTGATCGTGGTCGGCAACATCACGGTGGGCGGCACTGGCAAGACGCCAATGATTTTGTGGCTGATCGAGCATTGCCGACGCGCCGGTCTGCGCGTCGGCGTGGTCAGCCGTGGCTATGGCGCCAAGCCGCCGCAACTGCCGTGGCGGGTCGAGGCCGATCAAGGCGCCGATATCGCCGGCGACGAACCGCTGCTGATCGTGCAGCGCACCGGCGTGCCGCTGATGATCGATCCTGATCGCAGCGCGGCGGTCAAAGCGCTGCTCGCCAGTGAACCTCTGGACCTGATCCTCTCCGACGACGGCATGCAGCATTATCGCTTGGCCCGGGATCTGGAGCTGGTGCTGATCGACGCCGCCCGAGGCCTGGGCAACAAGCGTTGCCTGCCGGCCGGTCCGTTGCGCGAGCCGATCGAGCGCTTGCAAAGCGTCGATGGCGTGCTGTTCAACGGTGCCACGGCGGATCGCGAAGACGGTTTCGCCTTTCGCCTGCAACCGACGGCGCTGGTCAATCTGCGCAGCGGCGAGCGCCAGCCGCTGGCGCATTTTGCGCCCGGTCAAGCGGTGCACGCGGTGGCCGGGATCGGCAATCCGCAACGTTTCTTCAATACCCTCGAAGCGCTAGACTGGCGGGCAATCCCCCATGCGTTTGCCGACCACGCCGAATACAGCGTGCAGGCCTTGAATTTCACACCGTCATTGCCGTTGGTGATGACCGAAAAGGACGCGGTGAAGTGCCGTGCCTTCGCCGCAGACGACTGGTGGTATCTGGCGGTCGATGCCGTGCCGTCACCGGCCTTCGTGGCCTGGTTCGACACCCAGTTGATGCGCCTGTTGCCCGATCGTCTTTTGCCTTAACTCTTTATCCAGGGAATGTTCATGGACACCAAATTGCTCGATATCCTCGCGTGCCCGATCTGCAAAGGCCCGCTTAAGCTCAGCGCCGACAAGACCGAACTGATCAGCAAGGGCGCCGGCCTGGCCTATCCGATCCGCGACGGCATCCCGGTGATGCTCGAAAGCGAAGCACGTACCCTGACCACCGACGAGCGTCTGGATAAATGACCACTGCCTTCACCGTTGTCATCCCATCGCGTTACGCCTCGACCCGCCTGCCGGGCAAACCGCTGCTGGACATCGCTGGCAAATCGATGATCCAGCACGTCTGGGAACAGGCGAGCAAAAGCAGCGCCAGCCGTGTGGTGGTGGCGACCGACGATGTGCGCATCGTAGAGGCGTGCAAGGCGTTCGGCGCGGAAGTGGTGCTGACCCGTGAAGACCACAATTCCGGCACCGACCGTCTGGCGGAAGTCGCCGCCAAACTGGGCCTCGCACCGGACGCGATTGTAGTCAACGTGCAGGGTGACGAGCCGCTGATTCCGCCAAGCGTGATCGATCAGGTCGCGGCCAATCTCGCGGCCCATACCGAAGCGCGCATGGCCACCCTGGCTGAGCCGATCGAAGACGTGGAGACCCTGTTCAACCCGAACGTGGTCAAGGTCGTCAGCGACCTCAATGGTCTGGCGCTGACCTTCAGTCGCGCGACCTTGCCGTGGGCCCGCGATGCCTTCGCCAAGAGCCGCGAGCAGTTGCCGGAAGGCGTGCCGTATCGTCGCCACATCGGCATTTATGCCTACCGTGCCGGGTTCCTCCAGGACTTCGTGAGCTGGGGCCCGTGCTGGCTGGAAAACACGGAATCCCTCGAACAACTGCGTGCCCTGTGGCACGGCGTGCGGATTCATGTCGCCGATGCGTTGATCGCGCCGCCAACCGGCGTCGACACCGTTGAAGACCTCGAGCGCGTTCGTCGCCTGCTGGAGGCCTGATGCGCGTTCTGTTCGTGTGCCTGGGCAACATCTGCCGTTCGCCCACCGCTGAAGGCGTGTTGCGTCACAAACTGCGTGCAGCCGGGCTGGCGGATCAGGTCGAAGTGGCCTCCGCCGGCACCGGTGACTGGCACGTCGGCAACCCGCCGGACAAGCGCAGCCAGGCCGCAGCCAAACTGCGTGGTTATGACCTGTCGGCGCAACGCGCGCAGCAGGTCAGCCGTGCCGATTTCGCCAGTTACGACCTGATTCTGGCCATGGACAACAGCAACCTGCGTAACCTCAAGGCTCTGCAGCCGTCCACTGGCAAGGCCGAGCTGGACCTGTTCCTGCGCCGTTATGCCGGTGTGGTCGATGAAGTGCCGGATCCGTACTACGACGGCGATCAGGGTTTCGAGCAGGTACTGGACCTGATCGAGGCAGCGTGTGACCAACTGTTGATCGAAGTGAAGGGCCGGTTATGAGTTTGCAGCTTCAATCACAGGTTTCGCTGAAACCGTTCAACAGTTTTGGCGTGGATGTGCGCGCGCAGTTGTTCGCCGAGGCCCACAGCGACGCCGACGTGCGCGAAGCCCTGGCCTATGCGACTGCCCATGATCTGCCGTTACTGGTGATCGGCGGCGGCAGCAACTTGCTGCTGACTGCTGACATTCCAGCGCTGGTGCTGCGCATGGCCAGCCGAGGCATTCGGCTGATCGACGACGGCGACCGCGTGGTGATCGAAGCCGAAGCCGGCGAGCCGTGGCATCCGTTCGTGCAGCACACGCTGGCGCAGGGTTTTTCCGGTCTGGAAAACCTCAGCCTGATCCCCGGTACTGTTGGCGCGGCGCCGATGCAGAACATCGGCGCCTACGGCGTCGAGATCAAGGATGTGTTCGCCGGGCTGACCGCGCTGGATCGCCAGACCGGCGAGCTGCGCGACTTCAGCCTGGAAGAATGCAACTTCGCCTACCGCGACAGCCTGTTCAAGCAGCAGCCGGGGCGTTGGCTGATCCTGCGGGTGCGCTTCGAGCTTGATCGTGTCGCGCATCTGCATCTGGAATACGGTCCGGTGCGTCAACGCCTGACCGAGCAGGGCATCGAGCAACCGACGCCCAGCGACGTCAGCCGCGCGATCTGCAGTATCCGCAGCGAAAAACTGCCTGATCCGGCAGTGCTCGGCAATGCCGGCAGTTTCTTCAAGAATCCTCTGGTATCAGCGGCGTTGGTCGAGCAGATCAAGGCGCAACACCCGGATCTGGTGGCCTATGCGCAGCCGGACGGGCAGATGAAACTGGCTGCCGGCTGGCTGATCGAGCGCGCTGGCTGGAAAGGTTTTCGCGAGGCCGATGCGGGCGTGCACAAGTTGCAGGCGCTGGTGCTGGTCAACTACGGCGCGGCCACCGGCCTGCAATTGCTGGATCTGGCGCAACGCATCCAGAAAGACATTGCCGAACGTTTCAATGTCGAACTGGAAATGGAGCCCAATCGCTATTGAGGCTACGCTTTCAAGCAGCACCCAGAGCCCTGCACGAATGGAAAGTGCAGGGCTTTTTTGTTGGTCGCAGGGTTGACGTAAACTGCCGGCCATAGCCGAAACCCTCTGCGGATGAACCCATGATTACCCTGAAATTTCAGGTCTGGCACTCTCAACAGCGGATATTCGCCTGATGGACAGCGCCGATCTCAACGTCCTGCGCAGCGTGCTCGAATGGCGCCGCGCCGGGCAGCGGGTGGTGCTGTTCAGTGTGGTGCAGACCTGGGGCACCGCGCCCCGGGCGCCGGGAGCGATGCTCGCGTTGCGCGAGGATGGCGTGGTGATCGGCTCGGTGTCGGGCGGTTGTGTCGAGGATGACTTGATCGCCCGCCTGCACGACGGGCGCATCACCAGCGACAGCCCGCCGGTGCAGCTGATTACCTATGGCGTCACCCGCGAGGAGGCGGCGCGGTTCGGCTTGCCCTGTGGCGGCACGCTGCGCCTGACCGAAGAGCGGGTCGCTGATCCGGCGTGGGTCGCCGAATTGCTCGCCCGCTGTGAAGCCCATGAGATTGTCGCTCGCGAGCTGAACATCGAAACCGGTGAGGTGGTGTTGTCGGCGGCGAGCAAGTCCGATGCGCTGGCATTCGATGGCAAGATCCTGCGCGCCATTTATGGCCCGCGCTGGCGTCTGCTGTTGATCGGCGCCGGACAGCTGTCACGGTATGTGGCTGATATGGCCCGGCTGCTGGATTTCGAAGTGCTGATCTGCGATCCGCGCACCGAGTTCGCCTACGGCTGGGAGGAACACCATGGGCGTTTCGTTTCGGGCATGCCGGACGATGCGGTGCTGAGCATTCAGACGGACGAACGCACGGCCATCGTCGCGCTGACCCACGATCCCCGTCTGGATGATATGGCGTTGCTCACCGCGCTCGATTCGCCGGCGTTCTATGTCGGCGCACTGGGTTCGCGGGTCAACAGCCAGAAGCGCCGGGACAATCTGGCTCAGCTAGGCTTGTCAGAATCAGCCATTGCGCGATTGCACGGGCCGATCGGTCTGCACATCGGCAGCCATTCACCGGCGGAGATTGCCCTGTCGTTGTTGGCGGAGATTGTGGCGATCAAGAACGGCGTCGAGTTGAAACAGAAGAAAGTCGTGGAGGGTTCATGAGTCGATCCATTGCAGTGATCGTATTGGCAGCGGGCGAGGGCAGTCGCTTTCGTGAGGTTGCCGGTGCCGACAAGGACAAGCTGCTGGCCGATTGCACCGGGCGCGACGGTGCGGTGCGTTCGGTGATCGAGCAGGTGTTGCTGAATCTGCCGGCCGGTCTCGACAAACGGGTGCTGGTGACCACAGAAGCGCGACCGCAGGCCATGCGCATGGCGCAGGCTTATGGCTGCGATGTGGTCTCGATTGAATCGACCGGAATGGGTGACAGTATTGCGGCGGGCGTTGCCGCCTGCCCCGAGGCGGATGGCTGGCTGATCGTATTGGGCGATATGCCTTTTATCCTGCCGTCGAGTATTGAGCGGGTGGCGGCGGCGATTGCCGAGGATGCGGTGAGTGTGCCGGTGCAGGAGGGCGAGTTCGGCCATCCGGTGGGGTTCGGGCGTTCGTTCGGGGCGGGGTTGCAGGCGTTGAGTGGTGATCGCGGCGCCAGGTCGTTGTTCAAGCAGGGGCGGGTGGTTGAAGTGTCAGTGGATGATCCTGGGGTGTTGTGGGATATCGATGTGCCCGATTCTCTTGTATTCCCCCAATCCTGAGCCCTGCATAAATCCTCTGTAGGAGTGAGCCTGCTCGCGATAGCGGTGGGTCAGCTTCATTTGTGGTGGCTGATACCCCGCTATCGCGAGCAGGCTCACTCCTACAAGGGATCGGGGTGATGCTTGAATTGGAGAGATAAAAAAGCCCCGCCTGATTGCTCAGGCGGGGCTTTTTATTGGCTTGCGGAATCAGACGAGCGGTTTAGGCTCGTGCTCTTTTTCCTCGGCCGCTTGGTGATGCTCGACCGCGTCCTGAACGGAGCGTGGTGCTTCGGCGATGACCGACTCAACCACCGCTTCTTCAGTCACGGAAGCAGCAACCTCGACCACTTCAGCAGCCGGAGCAGCAGCGGCAGCCAGTTCGGCTTCCTTCTGCAGGCGCTCGGCTTCACGCTTGCGGCGACGCACTTCACGTGGGTCGTTTGGCGCACGGCCGTTTGGCGTCAGGGCGCTGACCGGAGTGGCTTCAACCACTGGAGCAGGGGCTTCGGCAACCACTGGCGCTTCGACCACCGGTGTTTCAACCACTGGCGCTGGAGCAGGTTCGGCGGCTTCGACCACTGGTGTGGCAGCCTTGGCTTCTTCAACCGCTGGGGCTTCAACGACTGGCGCTGGCGTTTCAGCGACGGCAGGCTCGGCAACCCAGTTGAACGCGGTCTGTTCTTCGCGAACTTCACGCACGGTTTCGGTCACGGTTTCAGCGACGGTTTCAGCCACCGGCTCTGCGGCCACGACGGGCGCTTCAATGGCAGGTTCTGCAGCAGCTTCAACCTGAGGCAGCGTTTCTTGAACCGGTGCCACCTCCACTTCCGGAGCAGCAACCACTTCCACTGGGGTAGTGGCCTCAACAACCGGCGCTTCCACTGGAGCGGTTTCCTGAACTGCGGCGGTGGCGCGTTCGGCTTGCTCGTGAGCCTGTGCTTCGGCTGGAGCGCTGATCACGCTGCTGGCAACAGCGGCGGTCACGGCCAGGCCGGCAGCCAGATCGGCAGCGCTTGGTGCTGTTTCAGCGTTTTCGCCGGACTCGGACTCTTCCGAACCTTCGATCACGTTGCCGTTGGCATCACGCTGACGCTCGCGACGGTTACTGCGACGACGCTGACCACGGGAGCGACGACGTGGACGATCGCCTTCGGCGTTGTCCTGACCGTCTTCCGGCAGTTGCTCTTCGTTGCTGTTGACTTCTTCTTCGGCGACGGCAGCAGCGGCCTGCTCGGCACGCGGTTGACGCTCTTCACGCGGTGGGCGCGGTGCGCGCTCTTCGCGTGGCTGACGGGCTGGACGCTCTTCTGCGACCACAGCGGCAGCGGCAGCAGCGACTGGTGCAGCCGGAGCGGCGTCCAGTGGCTCGCGCAGTTCACGCACACGTTCTTCACGCTCGCCACGTGGCTTGCGGTCTTCACGTGGAGCACGTGGTGCACGTTCCTCACGCGGAGCGCGGGGTGCGCGTTCTTCGCGGGCGACTGGCGCCTCGGTACGGGCTTCACGCGGCTCGCGGACTTCACGGGCTTCGCGTGGCTGACGCTCTTCACGCGGCTCGCGTGGCGCGCGTTCTTCACGCGGTGCACGTTCTTCGCGCGGCTTGCGCTCTTCATCGCGGCGACCGTTACGGTTGCGGCTCTGCTGACGACCGTTGCGACGCTCTTCGTTGCGGGCCGGACGCTCGGTGGCCGGTTTTTCAACGACGACCGGAGCGGCTGGCTCTTCTTTGGTCGCGAACAGGCTGACCAGCGATTTCACCAGGCCCTTGAACAGGCTTGGCTCTGGCGCGGCAACCGGAGCCGGTGCAGCGGCGGCAGGCGCGGCGACTTCGGTCGGCACCGGCGCATTGGCACGGGCCGGCGCAGTCTTGACCGCAGCTTCCTGGCGAACCAGGGTGCGGGTCGCAGCGGCTGGCTGGACTTCTTCGACTTCGGCAGCGGCCGCAGCGATTTCGTAGCTGGACTGGTTGGTCGCAGCTTCCGGGCTGTCGTCACGCAGACGCTGAACTTCGAAGTGCGGGGTTTCGAGGTGATCGTTCGGCAGAATGACGATACGGGCACGGGTGCGCAGTTCGATCTTGGTGATCGAGTTGCGTTTTTCGTTGAGCAGGAACGCGGCGACCGGGATCGGCACCTGAGCGCGCACTTCGGCAGTGCGGTCTTTCAGGGCTTCTTCTTCGATCAGGCGCAGGATTGCCAACGACAGCGATTCGACGTCACGGATGATGCCGGTGCCGTTGCAGCGTGGGCAGACGATGCCGCTGCTTTCGCCCAGCGATGGACGCAGGCGTTGACGGGACATTTCCAGCAGGCCGAAGCGCGAAATGCGGCCGATCTGCACGCGAGCGCGGTCGGCTTCCAGGCATTCGCGGACTTTCTCTTCCACGGCGCGTTGGTTCTTGGCCGGGGTCATGTCGATGAAGTCGATGACGATCAGGCCGCCGATGTCGCGCAGGCGCAACTGACGGGCGATTTCTTCGGCGGCTTCGAGGTTGGTCTGCAGGGCGGTTTCTTCGATGTCGCTGCCTTTGGTGGCGCGCGCCGAGTTGATGTCGATGGACACCAGGGCTTCGGTCGGATCGATGACGATGGAACCACCGGAAGGCAGTTCGACGACGCGCTGGAAAGCGGTCTCGATCTGGCTTTCGATCTGGAAACGGTTGAACAGCGGCACGCTGTCTTCGTACAGCTTGATCTTGCTGGCGTACTGCGGCATCACCTGGCGGATGAAGGT